>DATHAG010000065.1:0-4062 GCA_035296825.1 Gaiellaceae bacterium
CGTCCTCCTTGCCGAGGTCGGGCGCCGCTTCCTCGAGCGGAAGCTCGACGTCGAGAGCGAAGGCTCAACGCTCGTTCCCGGCGCCGCCTAGTCGCTCGGCGCAGGCGGGCCCGCCAGCACGGCTGCATCCTCGGGCGGCCACGTCAGCGTGACACGCCGGCCGGCACCGAGACTCGACGCCGAGTCGTCGCTCATGCGGTGGCTGATGATGCGGCCAACCTCGGTGTCGACGTGGAATTGAGTCAGCGAGCCGAGGTAGACCAGCTCCGCGATCGTCCCGTCGATTCGGGAGCCCCCTTCCGGCGCGCGCCCGTTCGCCGGCTCGATGCGGATGCGCTCCGGGCGGACAGCGACCTTGAGCTGGGCGCCCGTCTGCGTGTCGGCGGTCGCAGGCACGGCGAGCCGCTCGCCGTCGCCGAGCTGCATGAGCGCCACCCCAGCGTCGACCGAATCGACACGGAAGTCGAGCGCGTTCAAGGAGCCGACGAAATCTGCGCAGAATGCAGTCGTCGGCCGCTCGTAGATCTCACGCGGACTTCCGATCTGCTCGACGAGGCCGTCGTTCATGATGGCGATGCGGTCGCTCATCGAGAGGGCCTCTTCCTGGTCGTGGGTCACGTAGACGAACGTCGTCCCGAGCTCGTTCTGAATTCGCTTCAGCTCGAGCTGGAGCTGCTTGCGCAGCTTGACGTCGAGAGCACCGAGCGGCTCGTCGAGGAGGAGGGCGGCGGGGCGATTGACGAGCGCGCGCGCCAAGGCGACACGTTGCTGTTGTCCACCCGAAAGCTGAGACGGACGGCGCTTCTCGTACCCCTCGAGCTCAACCACCCGGAGCATCTCGTTCACTCTGGAGCGCTGCTCGTCCTTCCCGAGCTTCTTCAGCTTGAGGCCGAAGGCAACGTTGTCATAGATCGACATGTGAGGAAAGAGCGCGTAGTGCTGGAAGACCATGTTCACGTTCCGCCGGTTCGGCGGCACATTCGTCACGTCGTCCCCGCGGAGCAGAATCGTGCCCTCGTCGGGCTCCTCGAAGCCCGCGATCATCCGGAGGGTGGTCGTCTTCCCACAACCCGACGGCCCCAGCATCGTGAAGAACTCGCCTTCCCGGATTTCGGTCGTCATCTCCTTGACAGCCTCGACCTTGCCGAACCGCTTGCGCACTCCGTCGAGCGTGATGGCGACGCCGTTCGCTGACACCATTCGAGTCTAACCCACGGCGTTTCCAGCGAAAAGGCTGCTCCGGACGGCGATCAGCTCGCGGGCAGCCTTTTCCATGAGTGGCAGGGGTGCCACGGTGATGCGGACGGTCCCCGCCATGCCGAACTCGCTCCCGGCGCGGATCAGAAAGCCACGGGAGGCGAGGCCGTCCGCGAGCCTGACGTCGTCGACGCCGACCCGAGCCAACACGAAGTTCGCCTGTGACGGCTGGATTTCGATCTCGGCCGCCTCGAGGAGGGTCGTCAGAAGCTCGCGTGATTCAGCCGCCTCGAGCCTGCGCTCCTCGACGACCTCGGGGCTCTGCAGGCTCGCCGTGCCGGCCGCCAGGGCTGCCCGGTTGACATTGAAGGGCTCCTGCACCACGTCCAGATAGGACGCAAGCGGCTCCGACACGATCGCGTAACCCAGCCGCAGACCCGCGAGGCCGAAGATCTTGGAAAAGGTCCGGAGGAGAATCACCGGCCGCCCCCCGGCCACGTCGTCTTCTCGGCGGACCCGGCGCTCGGGATCCACGTACTCGCAGTACGCCTCGTCGACAACAACCGCGCACCCCTCGGGCACGGCGTCGAGGAAGCGGTCCCACTCGTCCTGGTCTGCGAGGGATCCGGTCGGGTTGTTCGGGTCGCAGACGACCACGAGGCGAGCGCCGACCCGGGCGGCTGACGTAGCCATTTCGTCCAGGTCGAGCCTGAGCTCCGGACAGGGGACGTACTCGATCGAGGCACCCGCGGCTGCGAAGACCTGGGCATAGAGGCCGTAGGTCGGCTCGGGCAGGATGACTGACTCTCCAGGGCCCAGGAAAGCGTCGGCAACGGTCCGGACGAGGCTCTGGATCCCGTGCGCCGGCACGACCTGCTCCGGCGGGACATCGCGCCAGCGGCAGACCGCCTCACGCAGGTCGCTGAACGCCTGCTCGGGGTACATCCAGGCGTTCTCGAGCTCCGCCGCCGCAGCTTCGAGCGCGCCCGGAAAGGGGCCGAACAGCCCCTCGTTCCAGTTCAGCTTCACGATCTCGTCCACCCCGTAGCGCTCCTTGAGCTCGCTCAGGCTCGGGCCGGGCTGGTAGGGCGCGATGCCGTGGAGTGAGGGCCGGACGAGGTCGTCCCAGCGCGTCGGCCGCCGGGCCGCCATCAGGCGGTGGGCGTCCACATCTCGAGCTTCGTGCGCAGGACGACGACTGCAGGGCCCTCCTCCGAGAGCGCCCAGGCGAGATTCTCCCCGAGAGTCTCGGGCGTGGTACCTCGAACCGGGACGCCGAATGCCTCCGCGAGTGCGACGAAGTCAGGCTGGACGAGATCGACCGCAAACGTCTCGCCGAACGAGTCTCTCTGGTACTCGCGAAGAATCCCGTAGCCGCCGTCGTCGACGAGGAGCAGCTTGGCGCCCAGACGGTTCTGCCGCGCGCTGGCGAGCTCGGCGACGTTGTAAAGAAAGCCACCGTCTCCAGCGACCGCGAGGACAGGCGTGTCAGGCAGGGCCACCTTCGCTCCGAGCGCCGCCGGCCACGCGTAGCCGAGCGTTCCCGAGCCAAGCGGGTAGAGGAAGCGGCGCGGCGCGAGCGCCGGAAAATGCGCGCCTGCCCAGTAGGCAAGGATCGTCATGTCCCAGGCATGGACCGCGTCGCGCGGGAGTGCTTGCCGGATCGTCGCGAGGAGGCCTCGCTCAAGCTCGCGACCCTGCTCCTCGAGACCGCGGCTGATCCGTTCTTTCACCTCCGCGGCGACTCGCTCGGCCCGGCCGTCGGGCTCGCGGGCAGGGAGCCGTTCGAGCAGCGCGCCGAGCACCGTCTTAGCGTCGCCGACGAGACCGAGTGCCGGATAGGTGCCGCCGATCCGCGCGGCGGCGGCGTCGATCTGGACGATCTGCCCGCCGGGCTTCAGAGAATATTGGCCGGTCGTCTCAGCACCGAGCTCGGTGCCGACGCACACGAGGACGTCTGCGCTTTCGACGAGCTCCTTGAAGGCAGCCTCGTCCGCCGCCGAGCCCGCTGCGAGAGGATGATCCTCCGGGAAGGTTCCCTTTCCCATGTACGACGTCACGACTGGAGCCCGGATCCGCTCCGCGACGGCTGCCAGCTCGGGCCACGCGCCGGAGCGGCTAACGCCGCCGCCGGCCCAGAGGACCGGGCGCTCGGCCACCGCGATCACAAGTGCCGCCTCCTCGACGCCCGGAACCGCGCTCGCCGCCGCCTCGCCGTCGAGCTCGTCGACAGCATCTCCCTCGGCGTCGCCGGTCAAGACGTCCACCGGAATCTCCACGAAGACCGGGCCGCTGGGAGGCGTGAGCGCCTGGCGCCACGCCTCCGCGAGAACCCCAGGCAGCTCGGCGGATCGCTCGGCGCGCCCCGTCCACTTGACGAGGGGGGCAAAGGACGCGCGCTGGTCGGGCAGCTCGTGCAGGTAGCCTCGCCCCCGGCCGATCAGCTCGCGAGGGATCTGGCTCGCAATCGCCACCACCGGCACGTGGGCACTTGCTGCCTCCATGAGCGCGGTCAGCGAGTTGAGCGCCCCCGGCCCGGTCGAAAGCAGGAGCGGCGCGGGTTTCCCGGACGCCCTCGCATACCCATCCGCAGCAAAGCCGGCGTTCAGTTCCGTGCGGAAACCCAGGTAGCGCAGCCGGCTTTCGCGGAGGCCGTCCCAGATCGCGAGTGCATGGATTCCGGGGAGCCCAAAGACCGCGTCGGCTCCGAGGGCCTCCAGGCACTCCACGACAACATGCCCGCCGATGCGAGTGCGAGTCACCGCCATGGCGCGATCCTAACCCGCGCACCTCGCTCGATCGCAAAGGTTGGTCAGGCGTCGATTCGAGCGAAGGCGTTCAGCTTGTTCATCGCGTCGAGCGCGG
>DATHAG010000066.1:0-2439 GCA_035296825.1 Gaiellaceae bacterium
TGAGCACTCGCTCGACGTTCTCCTGCGACATCGCCTACGCAGTATCTCGCGACCCGGGAAGGTGCCGGCTCAGAGCGATTTCACGATCTCACAGCCGACGGCGAGATCGTCGCCTCTCCCACCCTTGCAAAATTCCCGGCCCTTGCCTCCGCAGTCCGTCGTCCCGTCGGGGCCGTGGAGCCGGTCGTTGCCGTTCCCGCCGCGGGGCCGGGTCCCACCCTTCTTTGCGCTCACCAAGTCTCTGCCCTTGCCCCCGTTGAGCGTGTCGTTGCCGAGGGAACCGCAGATCGCGTCATTGCCAGCTCGCCCGTAGACCCTGTATCCCGCGCTATAGCGAAACGAGATTCGGCGTTTTTGCCCAGCGCCGGTTGATTCGCCTCCGCTATCTCAAAAAGGCGAGCTAGGTTTGAGCCGGGTCGTCAGGCAACTGGAGCTTGCGACGCGGAAGCTCACGCTCGGGGTCTCGCTTGGTCCCCGCGTCCTGAACGAATTCCGCATAGCAGGCCCTGCAGATCCTCCGGACCATCTCGCGGGCGGACCAGCGCTCTCCGGGCTTTGGCCGGGGACGATTCTTCCTTCCCGCACAGACGTCGCAGGTCTCGTCGTGTGGCGCGACGATCTCCATTTCCGCTTCGAGATCGCTTACCCGCTGGCTCGGTCTCTAGTCGGCCAAAACCGTTAGTCCCGCAGGCCCCCATCGGGCAGGATCATCCGCTCGTCGATCTGCTTGCCCTCCGCGTCGAAGCTCCTGACCTCCTTGTAGCCCGCACCACAATCCTCGATCTCCACGTAGGAGCAGCGGGCAGCCAGCTCGGCAAGGGAGCGCGCCTGCTTCGGGCTGAGAGCGAGCCTCGGTCCGTGCACCTGCATCTCTTCCGGATCTTTCGGACCCAGAGGGAATAGGCGATCCATCTCGGCGCTCATCTCGCTCCCGTCGAGCGTACTCCTCGCGCACCTAGTTCTGGCTCGGACCGTCGGGGGGGCTTGTCCTGAGATCGGCCGAAAGGCCAGAACGTGCGCTACTCCCGCAGCCCGGCGGCTTCGAGAGCCTCTTCAACGGATGCGGAAGCCGAGGCGTTCACGACCTGCCCGTCTGGCGAAGTGCAAGCGTGACCCTGCCGCAGCTCGGTGAACACGCCGCTTTCTTTCCCTCGTGCGCGGAAATGGAGGGCGACGGCAGCGCATTCGTCGCCCTCCACGCTGCGCTCCACGTCAAGGTGGAACGACTCCCGTGGGACGAGCATCGCTTTCAGAACGAGCGCATTCCCCGGTGGCCGCGGTAGCTCGTGCGAGGTCGGGGAAGAGTCCGCTCATTCGGAACTCGACCTCCGGGGTGCAGCGTTTCAAGCCAAGTGCCGTTTCCGCCTGGCGCCGTGGGGTATCCCCGCCGGTAGCCGAGGTCGAGGAGGTCGGAATGGACACTGTCCTGATCATCATCATCGCCGTGGTCGTGCTGCTGCTGATCCTGTTCGCGGCTCGTGCGCTGTCGAGGCGCGCTGAGGCCGCGCGGCGCGAGAAGGCGAGCGAGCTTCGGATCGAGGCGACGGAGCGCGAGGAACGCGCCCGCCGCGCCGAAATCGAGGCTGAACGCGAGCGCGAAGCCGCCGAGACCAGCGCCCGCAGAGCTGAGCGGATCGATCCGGACACCGAGGGCCCGGGCGTCGCCGCCCGCTCCAGGCGCGATCGTGACGAGGACCACGACCAGGACCGAGACCGGAGCTACGACGAGGACGAGGCCGCGACCGATCGCAGGCCGAGCCTCTGGCAGCGCATCCGCGGCTAGCTTGAGAAACTAGCGAGACCCATGGCCGCAAGCGCTTGCTCGCGCTCGCCGAAGTGCTCGAGCCGGATCGCCGTGTCGTCCCGAAAGGTCCAGACCTGGAAGTAGCGGAAGCCGGTCGCGGCGCCGCTCTCGTCGCCAATCCCGTGCTGGTGCACCGCGACGACCGCGCTGTCGGGGAACCTCTCCGCAGCACGAACACGATCTGGGGATCGAACTCCTTCATGCTGGCGCGAAAGTCGCTCCGTCCGCAGTGCTCGTAGACGTCGCGGAGGATCTCGGTGTGCCGGCGCGGCACGCTGCAGTATCGCGGTGGGCGACATACCCCGGATACCCCACCGGGTTCCGTTAGTTTGGCGGGGTGGAAGCAACCGCCAGGCAGACCGTAGGCACGCTCCGGATCGCCGCGGAGGCCTCGGCCACGGTCGGTGAGACCCCGCTGGTGCGGCTGCGCCGACTGGCGCCCGGAAGCAGTGCCGAGGTAGTGGCGAAGCTCGAGTCCTTCAATCCGGGCGGCTCGGTCAAGGACCGGATCGGCGTGGCAATGGTCGACGCCGCCGAGCGCGACGGTCTGATCTCGCCCCGGGAGTCGGTGATCGTCGAGCCCACGAGCGGCAACACCGGGATCGCCCTGGCGGTGGTCTGCGCGGCGCGCGGTT
>DATHAG010000067.1:0-2845 GCA_035296825.1 Gaiellaceae bacterium
GAGGGGGATCGGATCGAGATTTCCGATGACGGCTAGGAGCGCGCGCCATGCAGTAAAGGTTCTAGCCTTGCCGCACTTCGTCAGTTGTCCTAAACCGATTTTCGAACAGGAGGGAGCGAATGTCCGAGTTTGTCAGGAGCGCCCATATCGACGACATTCCGCCGCTCGAGGAGGCCGCGGGCACCGAGCCGGAGTGGAAGCCCGTGCGGCTCCACTTCGGCATCGAGAGCTTCGGGGTGAACGCGTGGGTGGCTCGAGCTGACGAAGAGCCGATCATCGAACGTCATAGCGAGACGGAGGAGAGCGGTACGCAGCATGAGGAGCTCTACCTCGTCACGCGGGGCCATGCCACCTTCCAGGTCGGCGACGAGACGGTCGAGGCCCCGGCCGGAACGTTCGTCTACGTACGCGACCCGGACGTCGTCAGAGAGGCGACCGGCCGCTCGAAGGGAACCACGGTGCTCGCTCTCGGCGCCGCTCGGGGCGAGGCGTTCACTCCCTCCGAGTGGGAGCTCAAGCACGTTCAGTGACGACCGTAGAGCTCCCACTCGTCGGAGCGGGCGGCGAGCCGGTCGACCTCTGGAGAACCCTCCAGTCACACGGGCTCGTTGAGCTGCCGCCGATGCAGATCGAGCCGGAGGCACGCCGGCTCGACGTGACGCTCCGCATCGAGGAAGTCGGCCCGCGCATGGTGCGCGTGACACAGGGGAGGAAGGACAATGCCCGCATCGAGATGATCGAAGCCGGAAAGCTCTCGGCCGCCGCGAGAGCCCGCCTCCTCTCGGCAGTCGGGTACATCCTGCGTCTCGATGAAGATCTCTCGCCCTTCTACGCGCAGGCACGCTCAGACCCGGATCTCGCCTGGGCGGCACGCGGAGCAGGCCGCATGGTTCGGAGCCAGACCGTCTTCGAGGAGGTCGTGAAAACGGTGTGCACGACGAACTGCGCCTGGTCTGCGACCGAGCGGATGGTCGGCGCCCTCGTCGAGCACCTGGGCGAGGCGGCACCCGGCGCTCCCCCAACAGGACCGTTCGGGCGGACGTTTCCAACACCCGAAGCGATGGCCGAGGCGAACGAGTCCTTCTATCGCGACACGGTCCGAGCCGGATACCGGGGCCCCTACCTCCGAATGCTGGCGTCGTCGGTGGTGGAGGGCTCGGTCGACCTCGAGGAGCTCGGCCGTTCGACGCCGGAGGAGCTTTCCGATGACGAGGTCGAAGCCCGGCTGCTCGCGCTTCCCGGTGTCGGCCCGTACGCCGCGGCGCACATCATGATGATGCTCGGGCGCTACTCGCGGCTGATACTCGACTCCTGGACACGGCCGAAGTACGCCGCCGTCACCGGTGGGCGGCCGAAGAAAGACACAACGATCGTCCGGCGCTTCCGCCGATACGGTGCTTACGCGGGCTTGGCGTTCTGGCTCGTGCTGACGCGCGACTGGGTGGAAGAGGACGAGGTGGCTCCGCCGCTCCCGGCGTAGGCCTCCCCGCAATCACCTTCACAACATCCGAGCTTGAAGCGGCAGGCCGCGCACTGCCACGTCTGGTGGCGCCACTCCATGGTGGCGCCACAGCGCGGACATCGCTCAAAGACTGCCGTCGAGACACGCCCAGGCTAGAGGACGAACAGGCCGGCGTCGCCCCAGGCACACGAAGCCGCCGGTCGCCAGCTCGGCGTGACCGGCGACTCCAATGCACGTTCAGGTTGGACTACGCGGGTGCCTGCGGATCTTCGTCAGCGGCCAGCTCGAGCGATCCTTTGAGCGCCTTCTCGAGGTGCTCCTGCTGAAGCGGAAGCGCCCAGTCGATGACCTCTTGGAGCTGCGCGTGACGCGCCTTCTCGTTCAGCTTGCCGACTACCGACCAGTGGCCCATCTCTCCGGCCTCCGCCATCGTGAGAAACTCGAAGCCGTCGAGAGCGTCCGCATCCTCTCCGAGGTACGTCCGCATCATCTCGGTCACTTCCTGCTTCGTCTCGCGAGCCTTCTCGAGGATCGCGGTCTTCTTGCCGTCGAACGAGTCAGCGACCTCGGTGCATCGCTCCTCGATCTTCGTCGCATCCTCATTGACCTTCTTGAGCTCGCCCTCGAGCTGCTTCTCGTCGTCATCCAGGAGGTTCATGACCTTCTCCGTCGCCCCCTGGGCTGCCATCGCGAGTCCCAGAACCTCGCCGAGCTTGCTCTCCAGCGTCGTCAGCTCTGCCATGTGTCTCCCCTTTGTGTCGTCTCGGTGTCCCGCTCTCGGTGTCCCGCTGACTCTTCCCAACCCGGCATCCGACAAACGTGGGAGCGCTTCGCGGCCGAGCGCCGCGAAGCGCTCGGGTCAGCGCGAGTCGACGCGTTCCTCGGCCACCGCGTGCTCGATGGCCCAAGCGAGGGCATGGTCGGCGACTTCCTCCCAGCCATCCTGCCCAACCGTGAAGTGGGAGCGGCCGGGGAACTCCTTGTACTCCGTTAACGCACTCGACCTCTCGTAGTGCTTGGCGTTCGACTTGTTGACCGACGCGGGCATGATGTGATCCTCGCCGCCGGCGATGAAGAGCAACGGGGCCCGGTCGTCGTTCTCGAAGTTCACCCAGGTGTCCTGGTGGCCCGGCATGAGGTTGGCCAGGATCCCGCCCCAGACCCAGCTGCCCGGCGCGGCGACGTGGTAGCGCTCGTAGACCTGCGCCGACTCCTCCTCGCTGAGGGTGTTGGTGAATGCGTAGTGGAACTGCTCCGCCGTCAACGACACAGCCTGATGGCGCTTGGCCGGGTTGTTGAGCACCGGGAACGTAGCCCTGACCTGCGACAGCGGGACGACCTTCACACCTTCCGCGGGGACTGAGTCGATTGCGACCCCCGCGG
>DATHAG010000068.1:0-4723 GCA_035296825.1 Gaiellaceae bacterium
CACCGCGCGCCGCCGCGCCTCACGGCGCAGTTGTTCGAGCTCATCCGCGGCCGCGGCGACCGTGGCGCACGGCTCCGTATTCAGCTCGAGAACGGCGGCGAAGAGCTCCGGCTTCAACCGGTGCCCGTCGAGCGCCTCGGGTGGCACAGGGACCGGTGAAAGAGTCCCCGCGTCGACGACGAAGAGCTCCTCCTCGACGCCCACCGACCACGGCGACGAACGGCCGAAGGCGTGCGGGATCACACGCAGAGTCTAGGTAGGGCGAACCCGGGTGGAGAGAGAAGGTCGGAGGCCCGGGCAGGCGAGACGGGCCCCCGACCTATGCTTCCGTCGAGCCGACTCGTGTCCGGTTCGCCGGAAGGTTCGGGCCCCGAGGGGGAAGGGGCCCCGTGGCTTCCTAGCTCGCGCTGGGCGGCTGGGAGCCAAGGGTTACGGTGACGGTCTCCGTCGAGCCGTCACGATGGACTTCGAGGGACAACTTGTCGCCTGGATCCTTCGAGGTGACGATGTCGCGGAGCTCGTCGGCCGACTCCAGCTGACGCCCGTCGGCCTTCGTGATCACGTCTCCGCCGACCGTGTAGGTGGTGCCGTCGACGACCACGGATCGGGTACCGCCCTTCAGGCCTGCCTCGGCCGCCGGGCTGCCGGGCTGCACCGTCGTCAGGATGACACCCTTCTGGGCAGGGAGGCGCGCGGTCTTGGCGAGCGTCTCGTCGATCGTCTGCATCTTGACCCCGAGATACGCGTGCTCGGCCCTGCCGGTTTTCATAATCTCGGTGGCCACCTCGCGCACGGTGTTGATCGGGACTGCGAAGCCGATGCCGACGTTGCCGGTGCTCCCATCGCCGGTCTCGATCTGGGAGTTGATGCCGATCACCTTGCCCTCGGCGTCGAGGAGCGGCCCGCCCGAGTTGCCCTTGTTGATGGACGCATCGGTCTGGATCACCTTGTCGATCGTGAAGCCGTTGGGAGCGACGATTTCACGCTGCAGCGCGCTCACGATCCCGGCGGTCACGGTGCGGTCGAGTCCGAACGGGTTCCCGATCGCCACCACCGGCGCACCGACCTGGATCGCGTCGGAGTTGCCGAGCGGAAGCGGCGTCAGCGCCCGGGATTGCGCGTCGATCTGCAGAACGGCCAGATCCGTCGAAGGGTCCGTGCCGATAATCTTCACCTTGTACCTGTCGTTGCCGGAAAAGTTGACGAACACTTCCTTGGCGCCGTCCACGACGTGGAAGTTCGTGAGGATGTGCCCGGCCTTGTCGATCACGAAGCCCGAGCCGAGCGACTGCCCCTGCTGCGGCTGGCCGAAGACCCCGCCTTGAGAGACCACGTTCGAGGTCACCTGGACAACGCCTGGTGAGGCGGCCTTGTAGATACGCCCCGCGATGCCCGTGTCCGTGTCGGGGATGGCTTCGGTCTGAGTTTGGGACGCCAGAGAGGAGTCGCTGGCGGAGGGCGAGTTGATGACGGTGGTTGTGCCGCCGTCGTCCCAGATGGCCGTTCCGACACCGAGAGCGGCGCCACCACCGAGGAACGCCGCGGCTATGAGAGCGAGAAAGGATTTCATGGCGATGGTTATAGCCGTCACGTGCTTAACCGACGATTGAGCAGCGTTAGGACCTGATTAAGCGGCCCACATTCGCGGCTAGCATCGGAGCAATGATTGGCCAAAGGACCTCCCGCGCCTTCCTGGTCTCGCTCCCGGAGCGGGTCTTTCGCGCCGGCGCTGCCCTGCTCGGCGGCTCGATCCACGAAGCGGGCGCGCTCTTCTTGCCGCGGCTCGTACGCCGCTCGAAGCTCTACGAGGCAACCGCCGCCAACCTCCTTCGAATCGCGGTCGAGCTCGTCGGTGGGGTCGAGGGGTCGCCGACCGCGCGAGCCGACGACGTCGGGAGGATCGCGATCAGGAAAGGGGCCGGGAACGTCGTCGAGCTCGGCTCGATCGCAGCGTTCGGCTTCTCCCCGCTCTGGCTTCTGGCGGGAGCCTCGGACATCCTGCGCGGCTCGCGTGTGTACCTCGATGCGCTCGTCTTGGAGCTCCGGCGGGCTCGCCTCGTGGGCGAAAACCTGGACGTGAGCTCGGTCGACGAGCTCCTCGAAGCGCTGGAGCGCGGCTCGGGCCGCACGGCGGGGCTGATCGACGTGCCGCCGGTCGAGCTCGAGGGTCTCCGGACGTCTCTGAGGGAGCTCCGGGCGGACGCTGCGAGCCTGCCCGCTCCGTCGGAGCTTTCGAGGCTCTTCGACGCTCTCCGGCGGACGGCTGCCACCGAGGAGCGGCCGCTGCTCGAGGTCTCCGCAGGAGTCGGCCTAGCATTCCTCACCTCCGCCCGGACGGTTTCGCGCGAGCACGTGGTCATTCCGTACCGCGAGGACTGGAGACCGCTCAAGCATGAGGGCTTCGCCGCCTACGCGCGCCGTGTCTCCGAGCCGTACCGCCGCGCTGTCGCTGGGCACTTCAACCCTGCCCGGCCCACCTGGACCGCCCGCGGCGCCAACTGGCTCCGCCGGCGAGGGAGAACAGCGTAATGGGGCCGGTATCGCTCGTCGAGTTCCCTGCGGACGACCCGGAACGCGCGGTCCGCTTCTGGGAGGGCGTGCTGGGCGTCGGGCTCGAGGAACGAGTCGAGGGAGAGGGCATCGGGCGGCAGACCCACACAAGTGGGACCGAGCTCGGCGTTCATCCTCGGGGCCGGGGCCCCGGGGACACAGTGTCCCTCGCCTACTTCGACGTCCCTGACCTGGCGGCTGCGCTCGAGCGGGTCGTGGCGCTCGGCGGCTCCGTGATTCACCCGGGAAAGCGCTGGGCGATCTGCCGGGACTCCGAGGGAAGCCCGTTCGGGCTCGGCGCACCGGACCGACCGGCCTGATCGTCCGCCGCCGGGGCCTCAGGCGCCGGTTACACTCCCTGCGGTCCTCGACCGAGGGCCCGAGATGAACTATTCCTTCGCAGGCACGCCCACCTCGCAGTCGTTCGAGCGCTTCGCGGACGATCTTGCGGCCTCGCTCGACCGCCGCGGTTACGAGCGCGTCGACGACCCGACCGAGGCAGACCTTGTCCTGAACTTCATCGACGCGAACGACCCGAAGCCCTTCCGCCGCCGGTCGCGCGGCACCTTCGCCGCGGCGATCCACGAGCAGCCAGAAGTTCCGGAGGACATCCTGAAGACGAACTATCCGCTCCTCGTGCGGGCGCTCGCGAACATCGTCCTTTGCTTCGTCCCGGACCGCGGGGTCTGGTTCACGACCATGGAGCGCGGTCACTACGGTGTCGAGGCGACGAACGGCTCCTCGTCACTCGCCGAGGGGGTCGTGGAGCGCCTGATTCCGCTCGCCGAGTCGAAGCTCGTGATCGAGAACGAGTTCCGCACCGATCTCGAGCAGGAGCTCTGGGAGGGCGACGTGGTCACGGAGACGATCCGCGAGGCCGGCGTCAGGATGGGCGACCTCGACCTCCTGCCGGCGCCCTTCCCGATCGAGGAGCTCCTCGACCAGCAGGATCTCCGGCACGTCAAGCGGCTCTACGGAATCGGGGGGCTTTCCTACGGAAACCTCTCGGCCCGGAAGGACGACACCCGTTTCTGGATGAGCGCGAGCGGCGTCGACAAGACGAAGCTCGACATCCCGGGCCGGGACATCTTGCTCGTCTCGGGCTACGACCCCGTCGACAACAAGATGATTCTGAGCGTGCCCCCGAACGTCGAGCCGCGACGGGTGTCGGTGGACGCGATTGAGCACTGGATGATCTACCAGGCCCATCCCGACGTCGGGGCGATCCTCCACGTGCACGCCTGGGTCGAGGGGATCCCGGCCACTGACGTGAACTACCCGTGCGGGACGGCCGAGCTGGCGACGAGCGTCGCCGACCTCCTGGCGCTCGAGCAGGACCCATCGCATGCGGTCATCGGCCTGCGGAACCATGGGATCACGGCCACCGGGGAGAGCCTTCCCGAGATCCTCGACCGGATCGAGCCGAAGGTGCTGCGCCAGATCCCGATGTCGTAGAAGCGCTACCGGCCGGATGTGTCCGGCTCACATTTGCTCAGGTACTGCGCTGCGGTCGCAGCGAGCGTCTCGTCGAGCGGCCGGACGGTGAATCCGAGCTCGCGCTCGGCCTTCGTCGGGTCGTAGAACCACCAGTTCGCGGCCGCCCGGACCTCGCCCGGCCGGACGGGCCAGCGTAGAACGCTGGCGCTGAAGGCGGCGACCTGCGGGGGGAGGCCGATCATCCGTCTTCGGACTCCGGTCACTCTTCCCAGACGGCGGAAGAGCTGTTCGTGGCTCAAGTTGCCCTCGCGGCTCGTCAGGATGTAGCGCTCGCCGCTACGCCCGCGCTCGGCCAGCGCCACGAGACCGGCCGCTACGTCGCGAGCATCGACGTTCGAAAGCCCGCCGGGTGTGTGAATCCGCATGAACCCGCGCAGGTAGCGCTCCACGTGCCAAGTCGAGATGCGGTACACGTCGCCGGGGCCGAGCAGGAAGCCAGGGTTCGCCACCACGACGTCTGCTTCCGTCTCGAGCAGGAGCTTTTCGCCGGCCCGCTTTGTGGCGGCGTACGGAAAGCGCGTCGCCCCGGGAGGGAACGGCTGCGCCTCGTCCGCAGGCCGGTCGGAGGCAGGGGCTGGACCGACGGCTGCAACGCTCGAGACGTGCACGAATCGTGCGCCCGGCTCCATTCCCTGCAAAACGTTCATGGGCCCTTCGACGTTCGCCTCGCGCAGGA
>DATHAG010000069.1:0-3983 GCA_035296825.1 Gaiellaceae bacterium
AACGACCAGCGCAGCCAGGCTCGTCACCTGGGTCAGGATGAGAAACGAGAATCCCATGAGGGGAAGCGCGATCGCCAGCTTGAGCGTCGGCGAGTACCGCACCACTTGCCGGGTCAACCGCAGCTGGAGGAACGCGACCGCGCCGGCGTTCATCACGATCAGAAACCCCCAGGCGGAAGGCGAGACGCCGTACGAGTCGACCGCGGCGATCGGTAGCGCCGTCTCGAACCCGAAATAGACGATGTAGGCGAGCACCGTGGAAGCGAGGAAGACGAGGAAGACGCGATCGCGGCGAATGACTCCGAAGGAGCCACGAGTCGGCGGCGTTTCGGGCGAATAGGCACCGCGGGCCGGAATATGGCGAAGCGCGATGACGAAGGTGAGCGCGCCGAGGAGTGAGACGCCGATGAAGAAGTGCGACCAGTTCTCGGCGAGAAGAAGGAGCCCCGCGATCGGAGGCCCGAACACCACGCCGAGGTTGAAGGCGATGCGCGTGGCCGCGTACGAGGTCTCGTGCTGCTCCGGAGAGACGAGGTCTGCAACGATGGCATTGCCGGCGGCCTGGCCGGGCCCCGCGATCGCGCCGGCGAGAACGATCAGCGAAAGGCCGAAGAGCAGATGGCCGTCGGCAGCCAGAAATGCGGCAGCCACAAGGCACTGCCCGCCCAGGCTGAAGAGCATTACCGGCTTGCGGCCGAGCCGGTCGGAAAGGTGGCCACCCAGGAAACCGGACGCTGCCGACACGATCGCGTCGCCGAGGAACGTGAGGCCCAGCGCCGCGGACGACGCCCCGAGGCGCTCGATCGCCCAGATGCCTGCAAAGATCCAGAACGCCGAGAACGCGAGCGTGGTCGAGAAGAAGGCAGCCAGGAGCCCCCGCAGGGCAGGATCGACATCGTCGCCCCAGACGAGCCGGAAAAGACGGCCGCCCACGAGCCTGGCTCTTAGGTCTGCGGGATCCGGGCTTCGAGTACTTCGCCGAGCGCTTCCCGCACCGGTTCGAGCGCGATCCGGTCGAGGATGTCTGCAAAGAAGCCTCGGACGATGATGCGCTCAGCCTCACTGCGCGAAAGCCCTCGCGTCATCAAGTAGAACAGCTGCTCCCGGTCGACCTGACCGATGGTGGCGCCGTGGGTGCAGCGGACATCGTTCGCCATGATCTCGAGTCCCGGAATCGAGTCCGCGTGTGCAGTCGGGGAGAGGAGAAGGTTCCGGTTCTCCTGGTACGCGTTCGTCTTCTGCGCGTCGGGCTCGACCCGGATCATGCCGCGCCAGACGGCGGTGGCGTTATCCCGGAGAGCGCCCTTGAACGCGAAGTCCGAAGTCGTGTTCGGCGCCATGTGCTCCTGGAACGTGTCGTAGTCGAGATGCTGGTCGCCGTCGGCGAAATACGCCCCCGTGACCCGCGAGGTCGCCCCCTGGCCGGCCAGGTCGTTCTGGATCCTGGTCTTTCCCTTCCTCGTGCCGAAGCCGCCGGCGACCCAATCGAGCTCCGCATCACGCTCGACGCGTGCGTGATGCGACGCGAAGTGCCACGTCCCGCGCGAGAGGTTCTGAATCGAGACGTACTCGAGCTTCGAGGCCTGGCCGACGAAGAGCTCGACCGCGGCATTCGTGTAGGCGGAGAGCTCCGGTGACTGCGAGGTGTACTCCTCGATCAGCGTGAAGCACGACTCGGCGTCGGCGACGATGAGCAGCCGCCAGAAGAGCGCGCCCCCCTCGACGGTGTTCGTGACCCGCACGTAGAGGGGCTTTTCGAGCACGACGCCCTTCGGGACCTGCACGAGAAGGCCGTGCTTCCAGAGCGCCGCGTTGTGAGCGGCGAACTTCTCGTTGGTGCCGACGAGCTCCCCCAGGCGCGGGTGATCCTCGAGTCGCTCGAACTTGATCCCGTCCGGAGCCCGTTCGATCTCGATTCCCGCCTCCGAGACGTGGACGATTCCGGCCGCGTCCAGCTCGAGCATTCCTGGTGCGCTCGCGACATCAGTCGCCCCGTTCGCCGAGTAGGAATCCGGGTCGAACCCCTTCAGGTCGGTGAAGCGCCAGGACTCCTCGGTCGTGGAGGGAAGCGGCAGCGCCTGGTAGCGCTCGAGCAGCTCAGGCCTCACCATGGCCCACCTCGTGAGGCGCGTATCGCCGGGTGCAAAGTCAGCGAGTTCCCGTCGGGATCGGCGAAGAAGGCCATCTGGCAGACGCCGGTGTCCAGCGTCTCGCCGACGAACTCGATCCCCTTTCTCTCCAGCTCGGCCCGGGCGGCTGCGACGTCCGCGACCCGCAGAGCGACGTCTCCCTGGCCATTGTCCTTGAACTCGTACCCGAGGGCCTCAGGCCGCCAAATCGCGAGCGTCACGTTGCCGGCGTCGAACTCGTTGGACACGTGCGGGCTCTGCCGGGGCTGGATTACGTCGCGGTAGAACGCGATTGCCCGGTCGAGATCCTGCGTCGGGATCGCGACGAAGTCCACCTGCTCGACCTGCATCAGGCCGCGGCGTCGTCCGCGTGCGGCGCGTAACGCCGGTGCAGCATCAGGTTGTTGCCGTCGGGATCGGCGAAGAACGCCATATGGCAGACGCCGGTATCCATAACGTCGCCGAAAAACTCGACGCCCTTCGCCTCGAGCTCCTTCCGCGCCTCGGCGACGTCATCGACGTGCAGCGCCGGATGGGCGCTCGCCTGGGACTGGAACTCCATCCCGTATCTCGCCGGCTCCCAGATGCCGAAACACGTCTCACCGACCCAGAACTCAAAGCGCGAGCGCTCGTCCGGCCGCAGGCCCAGTGTCTCGACGTAGAAGGTGCGAGAG
Source organism: Gaiellaceae bacterium (assembly GCA_035296825.1). GTDB lineage: Bacteria > Actinomycetota > Thermoleophilia > Gaiellales > Gaiellaceae > DASQGA01. Next base: position 2,804 of record DATHAG010000069.1, read on the forward strand.
CGCTCTGCGTCCTGAGAGGGGACGGCGACGAAGTCGAGCTTTCGAACCACGCTCAACCGACCGAGCCCTCCATCTGCAGCTGGATCAGCCTGTTCATCTCGACTGCGTATTCGAGTGGAAGCTCCTTCGTAATCGGCTCGACGAAGCCGGAGACGATCATGGCGCTCGCCTCGGTCTCCGAGATCCCGCGGCTCATCAGGTAGAAGAGCTGCTCCTCGCCGATCTTCGAGACGGTCGCCTCGTGGCCGATGTCGACGTCGTTCTCGTCGATCCGGATGTATGGGTACGTGTCCGAACGCGAGTCCTCGTCGAGGATCAGCGCATCGCAGACGACTTTGGACTTGGCGCCGTGAGCGCCCTTCGCTACCTCGAGCAGCCCGCGGTAGCCGGCGCGGCCGCCGTTCTTCGAGATCGACTTGGACGTGATCACCGAGGTCGTGTTTGGCGCGACGTGAACGCACTTGCCACCCGCATCCTGGTGCTGGCCGTTGCCGGCAAACGCGATCGAGAGCACCTCGCCGTGCGCGCGGTCTCCCATCAGCCAGATGGCCGGGTACTTCATGGTCAGCTTCGAGCCGAGGTTGCCGTCAACCCACTCCATGGTCGCGTCCTCGTAGGCCACCGCCCGCTTTGTGACGAGGTTGTAGACGTTGTTCGACCAGTTCTGGATGGTGGTGTAGCGGCAGCGTCCCCGCGGCTTGACGATGATCTCGACCACCGCCGAGTGAAGCGAGTCGCTCGTATAGATCGGGGCCGTGCAGCCCTCGACGTAGTGCACGTAAGCGTCCTCGTCGACGATGATCAGCGTGCGCTCGAACTGGCCCATGTTCTCCGCGTTGATGCGGAAGTACGCCTGGAGCGGCAGCTCGACCTCGACGCCCGGCGGCACGTAGATGAACGAGCCACCCGACCAGACGGCCGAGTTCAGCGCTGCGAACTTGTTGTCGTTCTGCGGGATGATCGTCCCGAAGTACTGCTTGACAACGTCCTCGTGGTCGCGGAGCGCCGAGTCCATGTCGAGGAAGATCACGCCCTGGTTCTCGAGCTCCTCCTGGAGCTTGTGGTAGACGACCTCGGACTCGTACTGCGCGCCGACGCCGGCCAGGTAGTTCTTCTCGGCCTCCGGGATGCCCAGCTTGTCCCAGGTGTCCTTGATGTCCGGGGGCAGATCCTCCCAGGA
>DATHAG010000070.1:0-17356 GCA_035296825.1 Gaiellaceae bacterium
AGAAGAAGCGCCAAAACAGCGATGTTTCCAGGGATTTTGCGGCCGGAAGTCGAGACCGCTGGGCCCATGTCCGCAACGTGCAGGGGTTTTACATCTGGAGATAGCGGTCGACCAGGTTGTGCTCCTGGAGCCGCCGAAGCCCTTCGCGGATCTCACGCGCCCGGACCGACCCGACTCCGTCGACGGCCTCCAGATCGCGATGGCTCGCCCTGATGACCGCGTCCAGAGACTCGAAGTCATTGACCACGTGACGAATGACAGAGTCCGGCAAACGAGGGATGTGAGACAGCACCCGGTAGCCACGGGGCGCCACGGTCTGGTCGAGCGGGTTCGAGTTGCGCGGGAAGCCGAGAAGCTCGGTCAGCTCCTCGACCTCCAAAAGCTTCGGGTATGAGAGCTCCGCGAGCGCCTCGAGGACGGCTGCAGCGCGGGCCGAATCGCCGGTGGCCTCGTAATCGAATACCACGGCTGCCTTCTCGTTCGGGACGGCTTCCATGAGCTCGTCGAGATGCATGCGGATCAGGCGGCCTTCCTCGCCGAGCTCGATGCAGTTGCGCTCGACCTCCTCCGCCATCCGCGTCGTCATCTCGGCGCGCTGCACGACGACGAGGACGTCGTCGAGGGTGACAGCGCTCTGGAACTCGAGCGCCGTGAGGCGGGTCAAGCCCTGGTCGAGCCGTTGCCGGTAGGTCTCGAGTGTCGCGAGCACCTGGTTGGTCCTCGCGAGTACGTCAGAGATCTCCCCCAGCTGGTAGCGAAGGTCGCCGAGAAACACGGTCACCGTTTCCCGCTGCTGCGAGATCGAGACGACGAGCGCGTCGGTCTGCTTGGCCACACGCTCTGCGGTGCGGTGGCGCGTACCGGTCTCGGACGAGGCGATCGCCGGGTCGGGCATCAGCTGGACGTTCGCGTAAACGAGCTTCGAGATGTCCGCGTTGACGATGATGGCGCCGTCCATCTTGGCCAGCTCATAGAGGAGCTGGGCCGTGAACGGGAGGTCGAGCCGCATCCCTCCCGAGAAGAGGAAAGCGATGTCGTTGGGCTCGTCGATGACGATGAGCGCGCCGTGCTCGGACCTGATGATGTCGTCGATGCCCGCGCGGAAGGCGGTTCCCGGAGCCACCAGGCCGAGAGCCGAAATGAGCCTCCTATCCTTCCGCGGGTCTGCCCTCATCCAGTGCCACCCCGATCGCCTGCCGAATCGTCGCCGCCGCCTGCAGCGTGATTCTGCCATGCGGCTTCGTTCCATCCGAAACGACGGCCTCGGAAAGGCCGAGCTTGGCTGTCTCGGCGAGGCGCCGCTCGGCCTGGGAGACGGGACGCAGCCGGCCGGTGAGGCCGACCTCGGCAAAGCACGCGAGGCCAGGACGGACAGGCTTCCCACGAGCAGCCGACGCGATCGCGACGGCGACAGCCAGGTCTGCGCCAGGCTCGTCGATTCGAACGCCGCCGGCGACGTTCACGAACACGTCCGCCTGGGCGAGAGCAACGCCGGCATGCCGACCCAGGACGGCGACGATCATGGACAGCCGCTTCGGGTCGACGCCGGTCCCGACCCTCCGCGGCATCGCCAGATCGGTCGGCGAGACGAGCGCCTGGATCTCGAGCAGGATCGGACGCGTTCCCTCTAAGGCGCACGCCACGGCGGAGCCGACCTCTCCCTCGGATCGTCCGAAAAGCTCGGAAGGATCGGCGACGCCGGCGAGGCCGGTCGACGTCATCTCGAAGACTCCGAGCTCGTTCGTGGACCCGAAGCGGTTCTTCACCGCTCGAAGGACGCGATGAGAGCGATAGCGGTCGCCTTCGAACTGGAGCACGCAGTCGACCAGGTGCTCCAGGACGCGCGGGCCGGCGACCGCGCCCTCCTTTGTCACGTGCCCGACCAGGAATGTCGCAATGCCGTGCTCCTTGGCCAGCCGGAGCAGGCGACCTGCGGCTTCCCGCACCTGCGCCACTGATCCCGGAGCCGAGCCCAGCTCAGGGTCGTACAGCGTCTGCACCGAGTCGATGACGCAGACCTCCGGCCGCTCGCGCTCGAGCGTCGCGCAGATCTGGGGAAGACTCGTCTCCGCGAGGATCTGGACGCCGGCGCCGCCCCCAAGTCGGTCGGCCCGCAGGCGGACCTGGGCCGAGGATTCTTCTCCGGTCACGAGGACGACCTCATGCCGCTGGGACATGTCCCGCAGCGCCATGAGGAGAAGCGTGGACTTGCCGATGCCCGGGTCGCCGCTCACGAGGACGAGCGAGGCAGGCACGAGGCCGCCGCCGAGCACGCGGTCGAGCTCAGGAACGCCGGTCGGGAGGCGCTCGGCGTCCGAGGCCTCGACGTCCACGAGCCGAAGCAGCGGGCGCGCGGGCGCCGCAAGCTTGCCCTTCATGGTGGCGACTACGCGCTCCTCGACAAGGGTGCCCCAGCTCTCGCACTCCGGACAACGACCGAGCCACCGCCCGGTCGTGTAACCGCACTCGGAGCACGCGTGCTGGAGAGCTGCCTTCGCCACCTGTCCAAGTCTAGGAGCCGGTCCCGACGCCGCCCGCTTGCGTCCGAGTCGGATGTGCGCCGACTTCGGCACCGATCGCGCGCCCGGCGGCGGGCGCTCGAACAACTGCAATCGAAGCTAATCTGTGCCCCGTGCTCGAAGGCCCGGCCGGGCCGTCGGCAGAGGACTTGAAGCCCCTACTGCGCGGCGTCCTCCATCAGTGTGCGTTCTTCCTCTCGCTCGTCGTCGGCGCCGTCCTCGTCGCAACGGCGTCCTCGGCCCTTGCCCGTTGGTCGGGGCTCGTCTTCGCCGCCTCGGTGACCGCGATGTTCGGTGCGAGCGCGCTCTACCACCGCGGCTCTTGGGCGCCCCGCAAGCGCCAGTGGCTGCGCCGCCTCGACCACGCAATGATCTTCCTGCTGATCGCAGGGACTTACACGCCGGTCGGCCTCCACATCCTCTCCGGCCCCTGGCAGGTAATCGTCCTCACGGTCGTCTGGATCGGGGCCGCACTGGCTATCGCCATCAGGCTCCTCTGGACGGACGGGCCTCGCTGGATCCCGGTGACCATCGCCGTGGCGCTCGGCTGGGTTGCGGTGCTCGTACTGCCACAGCTCGTGCGTGGGATCGCCCCCGCCGGAGTGGCTCTGCTGCTGACCGGCGGCCTGCTCTACACCCTCGGCTCTGTGATCTATGCGCGTAAGAGCCCGAATCCGCTACCGACGGTTTATGGATTTCACGAGGTCTTCCACACGCTGGTCATCGCGGCTGCGGCGTGCCAGTACGTCGCGATCGCGTTCTTCGTGCTGACGGAGTAGAGCCAGGCGAACTCTCTCGCCCTGCTCGGGAAGCAGAGAGGCGGCTTTCGCCGCCTCTCGATCAGGATTCGTCTACCTCGACGTCCTCGGCCTCGTCGGCCGGCGGCTCGGGCGGCACGGTGACCTTTTCACGCTCCTTCTCCGGCGGCGGGCCTTCGACGACGTGGATGTCGACTTCTTCCGTCGCGCCTTCCTTGCGGTCGACGACGATCGTCGAGCCGGGCTTGAGCGAGCGGCCGAGGACATAGTCGGCGAGCGGGTCCTCGATGAAGCGCTGGATCGCGCGGCGCAGGGGCCGAGCGCCCATCGCCGGGTCGTAGCCCTTGTCGACGAGGAGCTCCTTCGCGCCTTCGGTGAGCTCGATCGCAGCCTCGTGCTCCACCATCTGCTCGCGGAGCCGGTTCATCATCAGGTCGACGATGACCTTGATCTCGCCCTTCGACAGCTTGTGGAAGACGATGACCTCGTCGATGCGGTTCAGTAGCTCGGGCCGGAAGACCTTCTTGAGCTCTCCCATGATGCGGCCCTTCATCTCGTCGTACGAGAGGCCGGACTCGTCTCCGACCGAGAACCCGAACGACTGGTTCTTCGAGATCGTGGCGGCGCCGATGTTCGAGGTCATGATCACGATCGTGTTCCGGAAGTCGACCTTTCGGCCCTGGGCATCGGTCAGCTTCCCGTCCTCCAGGATCTGGAGCAGGATGTTGAAGACGTCCGGGTGTGCCTTCTCGACCTCGTCGAGGAGGACGACCGAGTACGGCTTCCGGCGCACGGACTCGGTCAGCTGCCCGCCCTCGTCGTAGCCGATGTAGCCGGGCGGTGAGCCGACGAGCCGGGACACGGAGTGCTTCTCCATGTACTCCGACATGTCGACCTGGATCATCGCGTCCTCGTCGCCGAACAGGAACTCGGCGAGCGTGCGGGCGAGCTCCGTCTTCCCGACCCCCGAGGGGCCGAGGAAGATGAACGAGCCGGTCGGCCGCTTCGGGTCTTTGATCCCGGCGCGGGCGCGTCGGATCGACTTGGAGACAGCCACGATCGCCTCTTCCTGTCCGATCACGCGCTTGTGGAGCTCTTCTTCCATCCGGATCAGCTTCTGCGACTCGGCCTCCGTCAGCTTGAAGACCGGGATCCCAGTCCACATGGAGACGATGTCCGCGATCTCTTCCTCGCCGATCTCCGGCTGCTCGACCGTCTCCGAGCTGCGCCATTTCTCCTCGAGCTCGCGGCGCTTCTGCGTCAGCTTGCGCTCCTTGTCGCGCAGGTTCGCGGCCTTCTCGAACTCCTGCGACTCGATCGCCGCCTCCTTCTCTTGGCGAACGTTGTCGATCTCGTCCTCGAGCTCGCGGTAGCGCGGCGGAGCGGTCATCGTCTTGATGCGCATCCGCGACGCGGCCTCGTCGACGAGATCGATCGCCTTGTCAGGCAGGTGGCGGTCCTGGATGTAGCGGCTCGCGAGCACGGCCGACGCCTGGAGCGCCTCGTCCGTGATCGTGCAGCGGTGGTGGGCCTCGTAGCGGTCGCGCAGGCCTCTCAGGATGAGCACCGTGTCCTCGACGGAGGGCTCCTCCACCTTGATCTGCTGGAAGCGGCGCTCGAGGGCAGCGTCGCGCTCGAGGTACTTGCGGTACTCGTCGAGCGTCGTCGCCCCGATGGTCTGGAGCTCGCCTCTGGCGAGCGCCGGCTTCAGGATCGAGGCCGCGTCGATCGCGCCTTCGGCCGCTCCGGCTCCGACGAGGTTGTGGAGCTCGTCGATGAACAGGATGATGTCGCCGCGCTGGGTGATCTCCTTCATCACCTTCTTCAGGCGCTCCTCGAACTCGCCGCGGTACTTCGAGCCCGCGACCAACGCAGCCAGATCCAGGGTGTAGATCTGCTTGTTCTTCAGGAGCTCGGGCACCTGGTTGGAGGAGATACGCGCGGCGAGGCCCTCGACGACAGCCGTCTTGCCGACACCAGGCTCGCCGATCAGGACCGGATTGTTCTTCGTGCGCCGCGAGAGGATTTGCATGACCCGCTCGATCTCGGTCTGGCGACCGACGACCGGGTCGAGCTTGCCCTCGGCAGCGAGCTTGGTGAGGTTGCGCCCGAACTGGTCGAGGAGCTTCGAGCTCTTCGACTTCTCCGGCGTGCCGCCCCCGCCCTGCTGGCGGCGGCCCGGGCCGGAGAGCATTCGGATGATCTCGTTGCGGATTTTCTCGGCATCGGCGTCGAAGTCGAGCAGGATGCGCGCGGCAACCCCCTCGTTCTCACGCACGAGCCCGAGCAGGATGTGCTCGGTGCCGATGTAGTTGTGCCCGAGCGAGAGCGCCTCGCGAAGCGCCAGCTCGAGAACCTTCTTGGCGCGCGGAGTGAAGGGGATCTGACCCGTCGTCACCTCGTCGCCTTGGCCGACGATCCGGGCAACCTGCGCACGGACCTCCTCGACGGTGATGTCGAGTGACTCGAGGACGCGGGCAGCCAGCCCCTCCTCTTCGCGGAGGAGGCCGAGAAGAATGTGCTCGGTCCCGATGTAGTTGTGCTTGAGGGCACGGGCCTCGTCCTGGGCGAGGACGACAACCTGCCTAGCTCGTTCAGTGAAGCGTTCGAACAACGCTCGCGTCCTTTCCGTCTACAGCCGAACCCATGCTATCGAACCGGTCGGGAGGTACTTCCGGGATGCCTGTAGTGCGTATCGGCTCGAAGCGTCATCCTCTACAGACCTTTTTTCATCAGTGGCTCCGAACTGGTCGATAAGGTCGGCCCGTGGTGCTCGAGACCGAACTACGGCCGTGTCCACCCTATTCGCTCGCACTCTCCGCACGGCTGAAAAGCGACGCCACGCGTACGTTCCGAGACGGCGTCCTCACGGCCGTATTCGAGGCGGGAGGCCCAGCGCTCGCCCGCGTGCGCCAGAGGCCGGACGGGATGCTTGCCGTCCGGCTCGAGAGCAGCGAGCCGGAAGCGGCCTTGGAGGTGCTGCGCTTCGTGCTTGCCGCGGACGACGACCACTCCGAGTTCCTGCTCCGATTCCGGGACGACCGGCTGCTCGGGCCCAGGATCAGGACCCTCCGCGGCATGCGCCCTCTGCGGGTCGCCACGGTCACGCACGCGCTCCTGAAGGCGGTCTGCGGGCAGCTGATCCAGGCCCGAGCGGCCCGCCTCCTCGAGGCGAAGCTCATCCGGGTCGCTTCCGAGGAGCACGAAGGACTGCGGCTGCCACCCACCCGTACCACGTTCGCGAGCTTCGCGCCGGCCGAGCTCGCCCAGATCGGATTGGTCAGCCGAAAGGCCACGGCGCTCGTCCGGCTCTCACGCGAGATCGATCTGGAGCGCCTGCACGGCGTCCCGACTGCTCAAGCACGGGCCCGCATCGAGCGCGAGCGCGGCCTCGGTCCCTGGTCGGCCGGCGTCATCTGCCTCTACGGCCTCGGACGCTTCGAGCATGGCCTCGTCGGCGACCTCGGTCTGATCAAGCTGTGCGCGGCGCTAAGCGGCCGCTGGGCAGACGAGGACGACACCCGAGAGCTCCTCGAGCCCTACGGCGAGTGGGCCGGCCTGGCGAGCGTGTACCTGCTGGGCGCGGCAAGCCCCGCCCCGACGCGCGGTTTGGGTTTTCCCGGTCGACGGCCCAACGTCCTGGGTTTTCCGTGACACTGGAGAACGCGCGAACCGCGGGCCTATCGTGTTCGTTCGCGCAGCGCCGGGAAGAGGATCACGTCACGGATCGTCTCCCTTCCCGTGAGCACCATCGCCAGGCGGTCGATCCCGAGCCCGAGTCCCCCGGTGGGCGGCATCCCGTATGCGAGCGCCTCGACGTAGTCCGGGTCGCCGGGCTCGGCCGTCGCATCCCCCGTCTCTGACGCCGCCTCCTGGTCACGAAAACGCCGCTCCTGCTCGGAGGAATCGTTCAGCTCGGTGAAGGCGTTCCCGAGCTCCATGCCGCCGACGAAGTACTCGAACCGCTCCACGATGGTCGGGTCTTCGTCCGTCGCCCGTGCGAACGGAGAGAGCTCGATCGGGTAGTCGTGCAGGATCGTCGGCTGAACGAGCGTCGGCTCCACGTACGCGGACAGGGCATGGTCGACCAGTTGCGCCCACGTGCGGTCGGCATCTGTCGCCGTCCCGCGCTCCTCGAGGCGGCGCCGGAGCTCCACCTCATCCCGCGTCCAGAGTCTCTGCTCCTCGAGCGCATCGACCAGCTTGATGCGCTGCCAGGGCGGGGCCAGGTCGATCTCGTGGCCCCGGAACGAGACCTTCGTTCCACCCGTGGCCTCACGGGCGACCCGCTCGACCAGGCGCTCGATGCGCTCCATCGTGTCACGGTAGTCAGCGTAGGCCTCGTACCACTCGAGCATCGTGAACTCGGGCTGGTGCTTGTAGGAGATGCCTTCGTTTCGGAAGTCCTTGCCGATCTCGTAGACCCGCTCGAGCCCACCGACGATGAGCCGCTTCAGATAGAGCTCGGACGCGATTCGCAGATACAGGTCGACATCCAGCTCGTTGTGGTGTGTGACGAAGGGCTCCGCGAAGGCGCCGCCGTACCTGGGCTGGAGGATCGGAGTCTCCACCTCCACGAAGGCGTCTTCGTCGAGCTCGCTTCGGATGGACGAGACCATCTGGCTCCGAAGTAGAAAGTCGCGGCGGGTCTCCTGGTTGACCAGCAGGTCGAGGTAGCGCTTCCGGTACCGCGTCTCGGAGTCCACCAGGCCGTGGAAGGTGTCCGGTAGCGGCCTGGCGGTCTTCGCGAGCAGGATGAGCTCGTCGACGGCGACCGAGGGCTCCCCGCGCTTGGTCGTGGTGGGCCGGCCTTCCACGCCGACGATGTCCCCCAGGTCGAGATCCACAGACCCGACCCGCTCCGCGCTCAGGAGAAGCTGGATCTGTCCGGACCGGTCGACCAGGTCGATGAAGACGAGCTTCCCGTGGCCACGCTGGCCCAGCACCCGTCCGGCCAGGCGTCGCGGCTCGGGCCCTTCTCGGCCGGGCTCGAGCAGCTCTGCCTCCGCCCGGACCGCGGCGGCGTCCACTCGGCCCGGAAAGCGCTTCGGAAGTGAGCTCATAGAGGCCGCGAGCCTACCGCCTTCAGGTAGGACGGAGCCCCCGGCGCCTCAGGGCCCGTGCGGACCCCGGGTCGCCGTCCGCCGTCCGCCGCGCGCGAGGCAAAGCGATTCTCATCTATCTCTCATCGTTGAGCCCACAATGAGGGCATGCGCGTGCTGATCGTGGAGGACGAACTGAAGATGGCCAGCCTCCTCCGGCGCGGACTGCTCGAGGACGGCCATGCGGCCGACGTCGCAGAGAAAGGGGAGGACGCGCTCTGGATGGCTCGGGCGACGGACTACGACGCGATCGTCCTCGACGTCATGCTGCCGGGCCTGACCGGCTTCGAGGTCTGCCGCCGTCTTCGCGACGACGGCGTCTGGTCGCCTGTGCTCATGCTCACCGCTAGGGACGCGGTGCAAGATCGGATCGACGGGCTCGACAACGGCGCCGACGACTACCTCACGAAGCCGTTCTCCTTCGCCGAGCTACTCGCTCGACTGCGAGCGCTTTCGCGCCGGGGGCCGGTTGACCGTCCACCGGTGCTCGAAGTCGGATCCCTGAGGCTCGACCCGGCCACACACCAGGCCTGGCGCCGTGACGATGAGGTCGCGCTCTCGACCAAGGAGTTCGCTCTGCTCGAGACGTTCATGCGGCGGCCCGGTCAGGTGCTCTCCAGGTTCCAGCTGCTCGAGCACGCCTGGGACTACGGCTACGAGAATCGGTCGAACATTGTCGACGTCTACGTGCGCTACCTCCGCGAGAAGATCGACCGCCCGTTCGGGACGACTTCAATCGAGACGGTGCGCGGGGCCGGGTATCGACTCCGGAAGGACGGCGGCCTGTGAACGTCCCTCGCCTCCCACTCGCCGCGGGGGAAACCATGGTTCGACCGCGAGCCCCCTTTTTACAGTCCAACGTGGGGGAACCTCCCGGTTCCCCCATGCCCCCTCCACACGCTCAGAGTCCAAAGGTCGGCCGATGAGCCGGATTCCCATCCGCCTTCGCCTCACGCTGGCGTTCACGCTCGTGATGGCCCTTGTGCTCGCCGCTACGGGGCTCTTTCTCTACGTTCGGCTCGGTCAAGAGCTTGATGCAAGCCTGAACGCCGGCCTTCGTTCTCACGCGGACGCCGTCACCGCACTCGTTCAGCAGGCGGGCTCCGGCCTTCGCGCCGGAGAAAGCAGCCCGCTGGCCCCTCCCGACGAGAGCTTCGCGCAGGTGGTCGACGAGAACGACGAGGTGGTCGACGCGACCCCGGGGCTCGGAAGCGCGCGCGTTCTGGATCCCGGGCAGCTCGGCTCTGCACGCCGCGGCACCGTCGTCCTAAATCTCGGACCACCCCCCAACGGCGACGATCCTGCTCGCGTCCTGGCCACACCCGTCGACGCACGGGACCAACGTCTGGTCGTGGTCGTGGGCGCCTCTCGTGACGGGCGCGCGGAAGCTCTGGCGAGCCTGCGCACCCAACTCCTCGTTGGCGGGCCGATCGCCCTCCTGCTCGCCTGCCTGGCCGGCTATGCCCTGGCGGCGGCGGCGCTGCGCCCAGTCGAATCCATGCGGCGCGGGGCGGCCGACATCTCGGCGGCGAGCCAGGGCCGGCGGCTTCCGCTCTCGAGACCCGACGACGAGATCCGACGGCTCGGCGAGACGCTGAACGAGATGCTGGCGCGGCTCGAGACTGCGCTCGCCCGAGAGCGCGGGTTCGTCGCCGACGCAAGCCACGAGCTTCGAACGCCCCTCGCCCTCCTGAAGACCGAGCTCGAGCTCGCTGTCCGACATCCCCGCAGCCCGGAGGAGCTCCAGAGCGCGCTTCACTCTGCTGTCGAGGAGGTTGACCGGCTCGCTCAGCTCGCAGAGGACCTGCTCGCGATTGCCCGTTCGGACCGGGGCACGCTCCCCATTCGCCCTGCGCCCTTGAAGTTGAGTGAGCTCTTCGCCGATGTCGTGCACCGGTTCGAAGCCCGGGCAGCGGCCGTGGGGCGTCGGATCGAGGTCGACGATCCCGGCGATCTGGCGCTCGTCGCAGACGGCCTCCGTCTCGAGCAGGCTCTCGGCAACCTCGTAGACAACGCGCTCCGCCACGGATCCGGCACGATCCGGCTCGCTGCGATCGAGCGGGACGGCCAGGTCGAGACTCACGTGATCGACGAAGGAAACGGTTTCCCGGCCGACTTCCTGGCGCACGCGTTCGAGCGCTTTTCGCAGGCAGACAAGTCGCGGCGGAATGGCGGAGCCGGGCTTGGCCTCGCCATCAGCGAGGTGATCGCCCGCGCTCACGGTGGCCGGGCGCAGGCGCAGAATCACGCCGCGGGTGGTGCCGACATCTGGCTCTCGCTGCCGGTCGAGCCCCGCGCCGCTTAGGCGGCCTTGATGTCCATGATCTTGAACTTCATGGACCCGCGCGGCGCCGAGACCTCGACGGTCTCGCCCTTCTTGCGGCCGATGATGGCCCGTCCGACCGGAGACTCGTTGGAAAGCTTGTGCTCGGCGGGATTCGCCTCGGCGGAGCCGACGATGAAGTACTCGACTGTCTTGTTCGCCCCGATGTCTCTAAGGCGGACCTTCGTCCCGACCGTGACGGCGTCCGTCGAGACGTCCTGAGCTTCGATGACGCGTGAGCTTTTCAGCCGCTCCTCGAGCTGCGAGATGCGGTGCTCGAGCATGGCCTGCTCGTTCTTCGCATCGTCGTACTCGGAGTTCTCGGCGATGTCGCCGAACTCGCGGGCGGTCTTGATCCGCTCAGCCACCTCACGGCGCTTGTCCGTGGAGAGGTATTCGATCTCGTCCTTCAGCTTCGCGTAGCCGTCGGGAGTGAGTAGTAGTTCCTTCAAAGTCCGTTCCTCCAAGACCCCAGATAGTGAAACCCGGCGCCCTTCCGGGTACCGAGCGCGCAAAATCTTACCCTTCGCGTCAAGAGGAAAACGTTCGCGCCTGGGCTAGCATTTCCTCCCGGTGCACATCGACCTCGAATCCCCTTGGAACATCGGCCCCGTCGTCGCCCCGACCCGAGTCGTCCTCGCTCCCATGGCGGGAGTGAGCGTGCAGGCCTTTAGGCGCCAGGGACGCCGGTTCGGCGCCGGGCTCGTCTGCTCCGAGATGGTGAGCTGTGCGGGGCTTTCGCACGGGAACGAGCGGACGCTCGGATACCTGAAGATCGCCAGCGACGAGCACCCGCTCGCAGTCCAGATCTTCGGCTCTGACCCGGTCGTCATGGCGGATGCCGCCCGCATGGTGGAGGCTGCCGGCGCCGACCTGGTGGACGTGAACTTCGGCTGTCCCGTCCGAAAGGTGACCAAGACCGGGGCCGGGGCAACCCTCCTCGATGACCCCGACCGCGCCTGCCGGATCGTGGAAGGCGTGGTGAACTCGGTTTCCGTCCCCGTGTCGGTGAAGATGCGCCGCGGCCTCGAAAACGGATCGCGGGCCGCCCTCTCGGTTGGCCCGCGCCTCGTCGAGGCGGGAGCGTCGTCGCTCACGCTCCACCCGCGCTCGGCCAGGCAGATGTATACAGGCACGGCCGACCACTCGCTCACCGCCGAGCTCGTGGAGCTCGTCGACGTCCCCGTAATCGCGTCCGGAGACATCACATCGCGGGCCCGTGCGCAGGCGGTCCTCGCCACGACGGGCGCGGCCGCAGTCATGGTTGGCCGGGCCGCGCAGGGCAACCCGTGGGCCATCTCCGCAATCGTGCGCGAGGCTGCCGAGCCGACACGCGAGGAGGTAGTCGCCGAGCTCATCCTCTTCATGCGGGAGACGGCTCGCGAGCTCGGATTCGGGCGGGCGACCGGGTTCCTGAAGAAGTTCTACGGCTGGTACCTCGGACGCGGCCGCTTTCCGAAGCCGTTCAAACAGGAGCTGGTTCGCCTCGGGTCGATCGCGGAGGTCGAGCAGCGCCTCTTCGCAGCCGCGCCCGGGGCCCGGGATGTCCTCGCCGTGCTCGAGGAGACACTCCCTCAGGGCGACGAGACCACCCTGGATCTCCCGATCTCAGTGTACGGCGGCGGTTAAAAGAGCCTGATCAGCACGTTCACGAGGATCGTCAGCCCGATCGAGAGGAGCAGGGAAACAAGGAGGCAGCCGGGTCCGCAGCCATAGACCTGCACCCTCCCGCCCGGCGATCCGTAGTACTTGCGTGTGAACCTCAATGGGCAACTCCTTCCACCCGGAAGACGAGAGGGGCGGCTGCAGCCGCCCCTCTCCGGACGTGATGGCGAGTTCCGTCAGCGAACGGTACCGCCGTCCTCGTTACCCCCGGTGCTGGCGGGAACCTCCTCGATCACGACGGGCTCCGACTCGTGTGTGCCCGAGGCCGGCAGCGGTTGCGTTCGCGCGGGCGGGCCCGTGACGGTGTCGCCCTCGGTGCCGTCCTCAGCCCGCTCCTTGACCTGCATGGCCTCCTGCTTGGTGTTCTCCCTGCCCTGCTGGAGGTCCCGCTTGAACTGCTCCTGGTTCTCCTGCCCCTTCTGGTAGGCGCCCTGGAGCATTTGCGCCGCAACTTCGCGGCCTCCGAGGCCGAAGGCGAGCGCCATGCCAAGCGCGACCGAGCCCATCAGGGCCGCGTACGTGATCGTCACGATGGTCTCCGCAATCTGGAGCGCGTCCAGGATCATGAAGCCGGCGATGGCCATGATCAGGACGGGCGCAACCGTGCCGACGATCTTGCCGAGAGCCGTGTCTCCCATGGTGCGGGCGACAAGGCCCGCGATCGCACCGGCGAGCGCGCCGGCGACGAGGAAGATGACGAGTGCCATGAGGACGTTCGGCAGGTACGAGTAGATCGCTGCGACGAAGTCCGTGAGCGCCCCGATTCCGAGCACTGTGACGGCGAGCGAGATGGCGCCGAGAAAGAGCGCCCAGAACGTGACGCCCCCGAGCAGGCTCGAGGGGCTCGCGGTCGCCTTCGCGATCCACTGCCCACCTTGGCCGGAATGGAGGGTCCGGTCGAGCCCGGCACGCCTCAGTACGCGAGTGACGAGATTGCCCACGAACTTGGCGACGAAGTACCCGATGATCAGGACCAGCAGCGCCCCGATCAGTGCTGGAACCCAGGCGAAGAACACCGTGAACCCGCGCTCGACGCTGTCTCCTATGTCTGCAAAGAACATCGACCCCTCCTGTTGTTTCGTCTATGGAATGTCCCGGTTTTCTCTCCCCACCCACATGGTCATAAACACTGTCTGAGAGAGCGGTCCCGGGGGCGGGGCGCCTTGCGGCTATAACTTCCTGCATGGCCGTCACCACTGGAGAACGGCGGATCGTCTCGGTTCTGATCGGGGATCTCGTCGGGTCGACCCGGATCGCCGAGCAGCTTGGCCCCGAGCGGTCGAAGTTCCTCGTCGCCGAGGTGATGCGGATCATGGCGGAGCAGATCCGGCGCTACGGCGGCACCGTCGCACAACTACGCGGGGATGAGATCTACGCCATCTTCGGGGCGCCGGTCGCGCACGAGGACGACTCAGAGCGTGCCGTGCTGGCAGCTCTGGCTATCCAGCGTGCTCTTGCCCGCTATGCGGAGGAGGTCGAGGCCGCCTACGGCGTCCGACTCGCCGCGCGGATCGGGATCAACACCGGTCCCGTTGTCGTGAGCCCTGACGAGGACGGCGACGGGAGCGACCCGTGGAACGCCCTCGGGGACACCGTGAACGTCGCGGCTCGGCTCCAGAACCTGGCTCCGAGCGGAGGGATCGTCGTCGGCATGCAGACGAAGCGCCAGGTGGAGGGATGCTTCGAGCTCGAAGAACTCGGTGACCAGGAGCTGGCCGGAAAGAGCGCCCCGGTCCCCACGTTCAAGGTGACCGGGGTCCGGGATCCGGAGACGCTGGTGCTGCAGCGCCCACTCGTCGGGCGCGACTTCGAGCTGACGGTGGTCGAGCGGACGATGGACGGGCTGATCGACGGGCGCGGCGTGATCCTCTCGATCATGGGTGAGCCGGGGATCGGCAAGACGCGGCTCGTTGCCGAGATCCGAAGCCTCTATCGCGCCCAGATCCACTTCATCGAGGGCCGCGGCGTCTCCTACGCGCAGAACTTTCCCTACTGGCCGATCCGCGATCTCGTGCGCGAGTGGCTCGGGGTCGGTGCCTCGACCCCGGAGGCGCGGGTGCGCCTGGAGCTCAAGGCCCAGCTCGCTGAGCTCTTCGATGACGCCGACGAGATCTACCCTTTCTTCGCGAGCCTGATCGGCCTCACGCTCGAGCCGGAGGCAGCTGAGCGGATTCGCGAGCTGAATCGGGAGGGCGTCCAGCACCAGACGTTCGAAGCTTTCTCCGAGCTGCTCTGCCGCCTCGCGGCTGAGCGCCCGCTCTGCCTCATCCTGGAGGACCTCCACTGGGCAGACGAGGCGACGATTGAGCTACTCGAGGCCATTCTCCCCGTTACCGAGGAAGCGGCGGTAGGCCTCTTCCTCCTGTACCGGACCGAGCGCGAGCATGGCTCCTGGCTGCTCGGGGAGCGCGCCCGCCAGCTCTACCCGCATCGTTACCGGGAGATCGAGCTCCGACCGCTGCCCACGGACGCAAGCCGCACCCTCGTCGGCGATGCAGCCGAGGGGGACGTGCCCGAGGAGGTGGCCGAGATCCTCGCCGAGCGCGCCGGCGGTAACCCGTTCTTCCTCGAGGAGGCGTTCCGGGACCTCGTCGAGCGCGGTGCGCTCAAGCGCCAGAACGGCGGCTGGGAGCTCGGCGTGAGCCCGGACGAGCTTGCGATCCCCGCGCTCGTGCAGGGAGCGCTGCAGGCCCGACTCGACCGACTCGACGCGAAGGCACGCGAGATTCTCTCCCTGGCAGCCGTCATCGGCCGAACGTTCGGCATGCCCCTCCTGGAGCGAATCGTTCCCCGCGACGAGCTGCTGCCCGCGCTCTCGGAGCTCCAGCGACTCGACTTGATCGTCGAGAAACGCCGGCGCCCTAATCCCGAGTACCGCTTCCGGCACGGCCTCCTCCAGGAGGTCGCCTACGCGAACCTGCTCGACTCGACGCGGCGCAAGCTCCACAAGCGCGTTGGCGAGGCACTCGAGGAGATCAACCGTGAGTCGCCCGAGGAGGTCTTCGCGCTGCTCGCCCGGCACTTCGCCGAGGCGAACGAGCCGGAGAAGGCGGTGGAGTACCTGCTGAAGGCGGGCGACGCGGCACGAGCCCTCTACGCAGATCAGGAAGCGCTCGAGCACTACCGCAAGGCGCGTGACTTCCTCGTCCGCATTGGCGACGAGCGCCGGGCCCGCGACACGCTCTTCAAGATGGCGTTGGCACAGCATCTCGCATTCAACTTCGAGGAAGCGGAGGAACTCTACGACGAGGCGTTCTGCTGCCGGGTCGAGGATCCGCCCAAGGTCGAGCCAACCGAGAGCATCTCGACGGCCGTCAGGAAGCCGGATGCGTTCGTGCCGGGAGACGTCTACAGCTCGGACGGTGCGTACTTCACGGAGCACCTCTTCCGCGGTCTCCTCATGATCGATGGCGACCTGAACGTGGTCCCCGCGATGGCGGACAACTTCCGCGTCTCGAGCGACGGGCTCAACTACCTCTTCCGCCTCCGCGAGGGATGTAGATGGAGCGACGGCGAACCCCTCACCGCCGAGGACTTCGCCTTCGCGTGGAAGAGCATGCGCGAGGAGAAGACGCGGACGGCCTTCATGATGGAGGACGTCGAGCTCGCAGTCGCGCTGGACGAGCGTACGCTCGAGGTGCGCCTCCGGGAGCCGCGCAACTTCTTCCCGTACATCCTCGCATCCGCGTGGTCATTCCCTTGGCCGAAGCACAAATGCCAGGAGCTCGGAGAGGACTGGCGGAAGCCGGAGAACCTCGTCGGGAACGGGCCGTTCATGCTTTCGGAGTTCGATGACGACCACGCGTTGCTCGTGGCGAACCCGCACTGGGTCGAGCCCCGGGGTAACGTCCGTGAGCTCCACTTCGACTTCAAGACGAAGTCGACGGACGTCTCGGAGCGCTGGAAAGAGGGTCAGTACGACCTGCTGCCGGTCTACGACGAGAGCGTGCGCGACGCTCCCCATACGGTCGCCGAGATCATCCCGGAGCTCTGGCTCAATTACCTCGGCTTTCGCGCCGATCTGGCTCCGTTCTCGAATATCCACGTGCGAAAGGCATTCGCCCATGCTGTCGACCGCGAGACACTCCTCGCCAGTACGAACAGCATCAACCGGCCCGCGGTCAGGGGCGGCGCTATCCCGCCGGCGATGCCTGGGCACTCGCACCGGGTCGCTCTCGAATACGACCTGGAACGCGCGCGCGAACTTCTGGCTGAGGCCGGGTACTCCGAAGGCCGCGGACTGCCCCCGATCGAGGTTCTCGTCCCGAGCTGGTTCCAGTTCGGGGACGCCCTCAGGGAGCAGTGGGCGGCGATCGGTGCCAAGGTCACCGTGAGGGCCCAGACTCTAGTGCCAGACCCGCATACGATCGGGACTGCCCATGCGTGGGTTGCCGGCTGGTCGGCCGACTATCCGGATCCCGACGGCGTCTTCCGCGGGTTCTTCGAGACCGGCTGGCCCTTCTACAGTGACGACGAGATCCTGGAGAAGCTCGAGCAGGCGCGGTCTCTTGGCGATCAAGACGAGCGCATGCGCCTCTATCACGAGATCGATCGCATCTGGGTGGCGGAGCGGGCCGGGATCGTGCCGCTGGCCTACGGCCGGACAATGCTCCTCCGAAGACCCTGGGTGCATTCGGTCTGGGTGAATCCTCTCCAGCGCGCACACCTGGACAAGGTGGTCGTCAAGCGCTCCGAGAGCCTCTTCTAGCTCTTACTCGTTCAGCCCCCACACCAGCCGAAGGCCCTCGAGCGTCAGAAGAGGATCGACGTCCTGAATGGTCTGGGAATGCGGAGCGATGAGCCCAGCGAGCCCGCCGGTCGCGACGACGTGCGCCTCCTCCCCCAGCTCACCCCGCATGCGGCCGACGATTCCGTCCACCTGACCCGCGAAACCGAACACGACACCAGCCTGCAGGGCCTGCGTGGTTGTCTTCCCGATCGCGTGGGAAGGCGCGATGAAGTCGACCTTGGTTAGCCGCGCGGCTCGAG
>DATHAG010000071.1:0-9334 GCA_035296825.1 Gaiellaceae bacterium
ACCGCTCCCGAACACTCCGGATCCTCGGGCTCGGCTCTCGTCGTACCGACGGAGATCTCTTTCCTCGTGCCGCCCCGGTCGACCACGAGCTGCACGTCCTCTCCCGGCTTGACCTCACACATGACGTTACGGAGCTGCTCCGTCGTCCGGGTTTGAGAACCGCTCGCGCGCAGGATCACGTCACCGATCTCGAGCTTTCCGTCGGCCGGGAAGTCCGGCCGGACGAGGGTGACCTCGACGCCGTTCGGCTCGACCGTGACCTTGCGGCCGAGACTTTCAAGGGCCACCGCGGCTGCGATCTGCTGTGAGCGCGACATCTCGTTCAGGCTGCTCTCTCGCCGCTCCTCGTCACTGACGCCTACCGGGTTGATCTGCTCGGCGGGTACGAGGCTCGACCCCTCCTCGATCCCCGGGAAGATGCGCTCGAGGACGGACGCCTTCCGCAGGAGAACGTCGACCATGTAGATGCCGCCGGCGCTCTCGTTGCCCTTCTCCTCACCGGGAACGCTAACGAGCGGATCAGCGGGCCGCGCCCGGTCAGGAAGGACGAGGTAGTGGTCGGAGGGGATGACGTACAGCCCGCCCACCACTGCGGCGACGGCGGCGAGAACCAAGACAGCCGAGCGCCGTCCGCGGAGAAGCCTGGGCACCGAGCGATCGTAGCCGGGCGCTGTAGGCCCGAGCGGCGGTCAGCCCGAGAGCACTCCGACCACCTCGCGCACCGCCTCTGCGGAGCCTGCGAGCTCCTCCTGCTCGGCCTCGCTGAGCTCGAGCAGGACGACCTCCTCGACGCCGCCCGCGCCGAGCTTCACCGGCACCCCGATGTAGAGGTCGTCGATTCCGTACTCGCCTTCGAGGAAGGCGGTGCACGGGAGCACGCGCTTCTGGTCGAGCACGATCGAGTCGACCATCTGCGCGACCGCAGCGCCAGGCGCATACCAGGCCGAGGTTCCGAGCAGCGTCACGATCTCGCCGCCGCCCTTGCGCGTCCGCTCCACCATCGATTCGATGCGATCGTCGGAAGCGAGCTGCGTGAGGGGGACGCCGCCGACCGTCGTCGCCGAGACTACCGGCACCATCTGGTCGCCGTGTCCCCCCAGGACCATGGCGGTCACGTCCTTGACCGACGCGCCGGTCTCCCAAGCGATGAAAGTCGAGAAGCGGGCGGTGTCGAGGATCCCGGCCATGCCGAAGACTCGTTCCTTCGGCCAGCCGGTCACGTTTCGGGCGACGTGGCACATCGCGTCCAGCGGGTTCGAGACGACGATCAGGATCGCGTCGGGCGACTGTGCCGCGGCGGCCTCGGCGACGGATCCGACGATCTTCTCGTTCGTGGTCACGAGGTCGTCTCTGCTCATGTCGCCGGTCCGCGGCACGCCCGCGGTCACCACGACCACCTCGGAGCCGGCAGTCTCCTCGTAGCCGTTCGTTCCGAGGACACTCGGCTCGTAGCCAAGCACGGCGCCGGCCTGGTCGATGTCCAGCGCCTTGCCCTGCGGCAGGCCCTCCTTGATGTCGACGAGCACGACCCCTGCGTAGTCTCGCCGGGCGATCTCCTGGGCGACCGTGGCGCCGACGTTCCCCGCCCCCACCACCGTGATCTTCCGTCTCAAACTCTGACTCCCATCTTGTCGATGACGGCGTCCGCGACCTCGCTCGTCCCGACTGCCGTGGGGTCGTCGCGGCTCTCCTTCATGTCGTACGTGACGCTTCGGCCCTCGGTGATGACGGCGGCGATGGCCGACTCGAGCCGGTCGGCGGCCTCGGCCTCCTCCAGGTGGCGCAGCATCATGACGCCCGAGAGCATGATCGCCATCGGGTTGACCCTGTTCTGGCCCTTGTACTTCGGCGCAGATCCGTGCGTGGGCTCGAAGACCGCCGCGTGCGTGCCGAAGTTTCCGCCGGGCGCAAGTCCGAGGCCGCCGATCAGGCCCGCCGCGAGATCGGAGACGATGTCGCCGTAGAGGTTCGGGAGGACGAGAACGTCGTACTCCTCCGGACGCTGCACGAGCTGCATCGAGAGGTTGTCGACGATCCGGTCTTCGAATTCGATGTCGCTGTTCTCGCTTGCAACCTCGCGGGCGACGTGCAGATAGAGCCCGTCGGTGAACTTCATGATGTTGGCCTTGTGGACGGCGGTCACCCGGGTCCGGCCGTTTCGTCTTGCGTAGTCGAACGCGAACTCGACGATGCGTCGCGCTCCGGACACAGAGATCGGCTTGATCGAGATACCCGAGTCGGGCTTGACCGAGCCTCCACGCTCTGCGATCCACGCGATCAGCTCGCAGGTCTCCTCGGCGCCCTGCTCGAACTCGATCCCCGCGTAGAGGTCCTCCGTGTTCTCGCGCACGATGATGAGGTCGACGGCGTCGTACCGCGAGCGGACGCCGGGGTAGCTCTTGCACGGGCGAACCTGGCCGTACAGATCGAGGGCCTTCCGAAGCGCGACATTGACAGAGCGGAACCCGACGCCGACGGGAGTCGTGATCGGCCCCTTGATGGCGACGCCGTTCTTTCGGATCGACTCGAGGACGTGGTCGGGAAGCGGGTTGCCCCCGTTCTCGTCCATGACGTCCGCGCCGGCGTACTGCACGTCCCAATTGATCGTGACGCCGCTCGCATCGATCACGCGTCGCGTCGCCTCTGCGATCTCCGGTCCCGTGCCGTCCCCCGGGATCAGGGTCACTCGGTGAGGCATCGGGACCTGATTGTATGCAGGCCGTCCGGATACAACGCTCAGGTACCGTGCGGCCTGAGATGAGAGGGAGCAGATGAGCGAGTTCAAGCCCGGCCTCGAGGGCGTCGTCGCCATCCAGACCGAGATCGCCGAGCCGGATAAGGAAGGCGGCGCGCTTCGCTACCGCGGCGTCGACATCGAGGAGCTCGTGGATCAAGTGCCTTACGAGAAGGTCTGGGGCCTCCTCGTCGACGGAAACTTCGACCCCGGCATGCCGGATCCGGAGCCTTACGAGCCAAAGGGTCTGAGCGGCAACGCCCCCTCCGACCTGCAGGCTGAGACCGCGCACCTCTCCAGCGAGTGGGAGCTGGGCAAGATCGTCGACATCGACGACTCCCAGGCGCGGGACGACCTTGCCCGTCTGTCGGCGCAGATGATGTCGATCGTGGCGAAGTCCGCCGCGGTCGCCGAAGGTCGAGAGCCTGCCCCCGACGACGTCGTCGCCGCGGGTGACACCGCGGCCGAGAAGTTCCTCCTGCGCTGGCGGGGCGAGGCGGATCCGGATCACGTGAAGGCCATCGACACGTACTGG
Organism: Gaiellaceae bacterium; assembly: GCA_035296825.1. Classification (GTDB taxonomy): domain Bacteria; phylum Actinomycetota; class Thermoleophilia; order Gaiellales; family Gaiellaceae; genus DASQGA01. Next base: position 3,270 of record DATHAG010000071.1, read on the forward strand.
ATCTGCACCGCCGAGCACGGGCTCAATGCATCGACGTTCACCGCCCGGATCACGGCGTCCACCGGCGCTGACTGCGGCGCCGCGATGTCCTCGGCCGTCGGGGCGCTGAGTGGGCCGCTCCACGGCGGCGCGCCGGCCCGCGTACTCCCGATGCTGGACGAGGTGGCCCGGATGGGAGACCCGGAGGCATACGTCAAGCAGATCCTCGACAGCCACGGGAAGATCATGGGCTTCGGCCATCGCATCTACCGGGCCGAAGACCCGCGCTCGCGCATCCTGAAGCGGACGGCCAAGGAGCTCGGGTCGCCCCGTTTCGAAGTCGCCGAGGCACTCGAGGAGGCCGCGCTCGCCGAGCTGCGCCGGCGAAAGCCTGACTACGTGATCGCCACGAACGTCGAGTTCTATTCGGCAGTTGTCCTCGACCTGGCCGAGGTTCCGCCGCGCCTGACGCCCGCCATGTTCGCCTGCTCCCGTGTCGCGGGGTGGGCGGCGCACATCCTCGAAGAGAAGCGCACCGGGCGGTTGATCCGGCCCTCGGCGCAGTACGTCGGACCGGGACAGCGCTCGATCGCCTCGGTCGGGTAGAGGGACGTGTCCGCGGTTCTCGCAGCGGCCGTCCAGCGCGCCGCGAGCATCACCGACGAGCGCACACTCGCAGACCTCCGTAGAGACGTCGACGACGAGATCGACGAGGCGGTCCACAGCCTCGACTTCCGCGAGCGTGCGATCGCTTTTCGCGCCATCGGTCAGCTTCGGTTCGCCCAGAAAACCGAGATGCTCCGTCGCGGTCTCGACGACGACAGCCCCGCCTGCCGGGGCTCGGCTCTCCTCTCGCTGGAGCTTTTGTCCCGGACCCACCCGGGGCCCGTCAACAGCGTCCGCCCTCGCCTGCACACCCTCGCGAACGGCGATCCGAACGGAGCGGTGCGGCGCCTGGCCGTCCTCTGTCTGAAGAACGGCTCGGCGACCCAGGACACCATGACCCTCCTCGCGCATATCGCCGAAGGGGACGAGGATCGGGAGGTCGCTCGTGCGGCCGGGGCGGTCTTGCGCGCCTTGAAGCAGAAGGCCGCAGCCAAGTAGGCCCGGGGTTGCCCGGCATTCTTGAGCCGGCAGCTAGCGCGTGCAGGGGCAGATTCGGCCGCGTTGAACGATCTTGCGGCACGAGGGGCAGCGCATGTCTGTCTGGCGCCGCTCGAGGACGTGCAGGCGCGTTGCCAGCCACAGCATCGCGACCCCGACGCCGCCGACGATCGTCAGCTGGCCGAGGGTCTGTGGGTCGAGGGTTTCCATTGCGCCTCCTTCAGGGACGCGTTCGACGTGCGTGTGGATGTGCACTAAAGAAGGTGTCTCGTCGACGCCGTTCCGAAACGTGCGTGTAGATCTCCGTGGTGCCCAGGTCGGCGTGCCCTAGCATCTCCTGGACGCTGCGGAGGTCGGCGCCGCCCTCGAGCAGGTGGGTCGCAAACGAGTGGCGGAGCAGATGAGGGTGCACCCGGCCCGGCTCCAACCCCGCCTTCGACGCTACGCGGCGAAGAATGAAGAACGCTCCGGCGCGGGTCAGCGCGCCGCCCTGTGCGTTCAGAAAGAGCTCCGGTCTGTGACGGCGGTCGAGGTGCGGCCTGCCGTGGGCAAGATACCGGCGGAGCGCAGCGGCCGCGTGCCCGCCGATCGGGACGATCCGCTCCTTGTCGCCCTTTCCCACACAGCGGACAAGCCGGTTCTCGAGGTCGACGCCGCCCCGCTCGAGCCCGATCGCCTCCCCGACTCGGAGGCCCGCGCCGTAGAGGAGCTCGACGAGCGCATGATCTCGGCGAGCGCGCGGAGTCGTCCCGTCGGCAGCCGCAATTAGACGCTCGACCTCACCAGGCGACAGCGTCCGCGGCAGCTTCCGGCGGCGGCGCGGCAGGTCGACGTCCGCAGCGGGGTTGTCCGCCCGCACGCCGAGCAGCGCCAGGTGGCGGTAGAAGGAGCGGGCGGCCGCTGCGCGCCGGGCAATCGACGAGGCGGCCTGCCCACGCCCTCGTAGGTCGGCCAGCCAGCCCTCGATCTCCTCCTGGCGGGCGTCCACCGGAGACTTGCCAAGGAACGCGGTCAGGTCGGCGAGGTCGCGGCGGTAGGCGTCCACCGTTCGCGGAGCCCGCCGCGCGGTCAGCAGGGCCAGGAAGCTCTCCACCTGGGGATCGAGATCAGGCACGGGGGTGAGCGTCGTCGTAGACGTTGCGGAGGCGGCGTGCGTCGACATGGCTGTAGATCTGGGTCGTGGAGAGCGAGGAATGCCCAAGCAGCTCCTGGATCGTGCGGAGGTCTGCGCCGCCTTCGAGCAAATGGGTAGCGAAGGCGTGTCGAAGCTGGTGTGGGTTCGGAAGGACGCGGCGCAAGGTCGAGGTGTCCAGCGGCCGCCCCCGCGCTGAGAGAAAGAGCCGGTTCTCGGCGCCACGCGCGAGCGAAGGACGGGCGTGCTCCAGGTACCGCCCGATCCGGTAGGCCGCCTCCTCTCCGAGAGGGACGGCTCGTTCCTTTTCGCCCTTCCCCCGCACGAGAACCAGCTCTTGCTCGAAGTCGACGTCGGCAAGGTTCAGGTCGGCCACTTCCTGCGCGCGGAGTCCGGCCGAGTAGACGAGCTCGAAGAGCGCCCGGTTTCGAAGGGCGAGGGGCCCTTCGCCTTCGAGATCGTCGAGGAGCGCCTCCGTCTCGGGGCCGGTGGGCGAACGGGGGAGGCGCCGGCGTCGCTTCCCACCGAGCGCCAGCTCCGGCACTCGCTGGGGCCCGAGCGCAGCCCGGAGAAGCGCGCGCACGGCGGCCAGCTTGCGGGCGACAGTTGTGCTTGCGAGCTTGCGGGGCTCCCGGCCGGGACGGTCGCCACCCACCTTGGCTGCGTAACGGGAGAGCGCTCTGGCATCGACCTCCTGGAGCGTGAGCCCGTTCTCGCAAAGCCACTCGGAGAACTCGTTCAGATCGCCGCGGTACGCCCGGCGTGTCGCGTCGGAAAGGGCAGGGCTCGATAGAAATCGATCGATGGCCGCGCTGGTCTCCACGGCAGGCAATTCCCGGCGCGCCGTAGGCTTCCTGCCGAATGCGGCTTCGCCTGGAGATTCGAGACCTACTCCTGGCGAGCTGGGAAACCGATCGGGAGTCGGTTCGGAGGTCGCTGCCGCCGGAGCTCGAGCCCGCGGACGTCGACAGTCGCTTCCTGGTGACCGCAGTCTGCATGCGAGTTTGCGGCGGCCGTCTCGGGCGATTGCCGGTCCCGCCGTTTTCGCAGCTGAACGTGCGGACGTACTGCACCTGGGACGGCGAGCCGGCGGTCTTCTTCATCCGGGCCCACGTGACACCGCTGGGGATGGGCGGAGCGCTTCTGGGAGCGCCGTATCGTCCTAGTCTTCTTCGCTTGCGGAAGGGCTTCGTCAGGGCCCCGGGGCTCGGCTTCTCGCTGCGGTACGAGCTCCGAGGCGAAGCCGAGCCGGGCCCCCTGGGACGCCACGAGCTCGGCATCTTCGAAGCGGCGGGCCTCCGCGGCTTCCGGGTCCAGCGGGGGCCGGCCTCCTGGCAGGCGGGCGAGCCAGCCGGCGCGGTGGTATCTGACCTGCTCCTGGCGCTCGGTTTCGACGTCCGCGAGGCGCCTGAGCTCCTCTATGCGCCGGAGACGTCGTTCGAAACTGACATGCCTGCCCGCCGGCTCGTGGCCTGATGGGAAAGTTCGCTCGGGCCGGATGGCTCAACTGTCCGGAGCGCCGACCGGCGAGGCCCGACGCGTAGGATAGTTGCGGTTTGTCGGCAACAACTCCGCGGTAGGAGAGGCGAAATGGCGATCATGACTCCCAGAGGCTCGGGGCTCGAGGACCATGGCTTCTCGCCGCGCGGCCGCGTCTTCTGGAATCCGACCACGGCTCTCCTCTACACCCATTCCCTTCTGAGCGGGGAGGGAAAGCTGGCCGAAGGCGGGCCGATCGTGGTCGACACCGGCAGCTTCACGGGCCGCTCGCCGAAGGACAAGTTCATCGTCAAGGAGCCGGAGTCCGAGGATCGGATCGGCTGGGGCGCCGTGAATCAGCCCATCGAGGAGGAGTCGTTCGAGGGGCTCCGCGAGAAGGTGATCGCGTACCTCGAGGAGCAGGAGGCGATTTACGTCACCGACGCATACGCCGGAGCCGATCCCGCGCACAGGATCGCGGTCCGTGTCGTTACTGCCCACCCGTACCACGCGCTCTTCTCCAAGACGATGTTCATCGAGCCGGCTGAGGAGGAGCTGGCCGGCTTCGAGCCCGATGCGCTGGTGTTGCATGCGCCGGGTGTCGAGGCGAGCCCCGAGGAGGATGGAACCCGAGCGGGGACGTTCATCGTTCTCCACCCCTCGCGAAGCGAGGTCCTGATCGGGGGGACGTACTACGGCGGGGAGATCAAGAAATCGATCTTCTCGGTCATGAACGACCGGCTGCCGCTCGACGGCGTGTTGCCCATGCACTGCTCGGCGAACGTCGACGACGAAGGCAAGGTCGCGATCTTCTTCGGGCTGTCGGGAACCGGAAAGACGACGCTCTCCGCCGACCCGGAGCGGTACCTGATCGGCGACGACGAGCACGGCTGGGGCGACCAGGGCGTCTTCAACATCGAGGACGGGTGCTACGCGAAGGTGATTCGCCTCTCGGCGGAGGCCGAGCCCGAGATCTTCAGGATGACGCGCACCTACGGAACGGTGCTCGAGAACGTAATCGTGGACGAGGAGGGAGTGCTCGACCTCGACGACGACTCGAAGACCGAGAACACGCGCGCGGCCTACAAGCTCGAGCAAATCGAGCACGCGCTTCAGGCCAAGCGCGCCGGCCATCCGAGCTCGGTGGTGTTCTTGACGGCCGACGCCTTCGGGATCTTGCCCCCGATCGCGCGTCTCTCGAGGGATCAGGCGCTCTACTACTTCCTGTCCGGGTTCACGGCCAAGCTCGCGGGCACCGAGATCGGGATCACCGAGCCTCAGCCGACTTTTTCCGCCTGCTTCGGCGCGCCGTTCCTGCCCCAGCCCCCGTCGGTTTATGCCCGCCTCCTCGGCGAGAAGCTCGACGAGCACGGCTCGACGGTCTGGCTCGTGAACACCGGCTGGACCGGGGGCCCGTTCGGCGAAGGGAAGCGCATGCCGATCGCGGCAACCCGCGCGCTCCTCCGCGCGGCCCTTGCGGGCGAGCTCGACCTGGTCGACTATCGGACCGACGAGCTCTTTGGGTTCGAGGTTCCAACGGAGGTGCCGGGAGTCGATTCGGGGCTGCTCGACCCACGAGCGACCTGGCGGGACCCCGAGGCGTACGACGAGAAGGCGCGTTACCTGGCTGAGAAGTTCCGCGAGAACTTCGAGAAGTTCAAGGACGTGGACCCGGCTCTCCGGGACGCAGGCCCCAGGCCCTAGAAGGGTCGTTCGCCCAGCTTGCTGCGGCCGTTACGAGGCCGGAGCGCCCGTCCAATCAGATAGCGTCTGTGACTGGTGGAGGCCAAGCACGACGTGCTGGTGGTGGGCGCCGGCTGTGCCGGCATGCGCGCCGCAATCGAAGCCCACGACGGCGGGGCGGACGTGGCCATCGTCTCCAAGATCCACCCCGTGAGAAGCCACTCCGGAGCGGCCGAAGGCGGGATCAACGCAGCCCTCGGAAACGCGTCCGACGACGACCCGGAGAAGCACGCCTTCGACACCGTCAAGGGCTCGGACTACCTGGGTGACCAGGATGCGATCGAGGTGCTCTGCACGGAGGCGCCGGACGACGTCTACCAGCTCGAGCACTGGGGCGCGATCTTCTCGCGCACCGAGGACGGTCGGATCGCACAACGGCCGTTCGGAGCTGCAGGCGAGCCACGCACCGCCTATGCCGCCGACATCACGGGCCATGTCCTGATCCACGTCCTGTACGAGCAGGTGATGAAGCGGGATCTACAGGTCTACGACGAGTTCTTCGCCTGGCAGCTGGTGGAGGACGACGGGAGGTGTCAGGGCGTCATCTGCTGGGACATCGTCGACGGTGGCCTGAAGACGATCGGCGCGAAGACGATCATCCTCGCCACGGGTGGTGCGGGGCGGCTCT
>DATHAG010000072.1:0-6504 GCA_035296825.1 Gaiellaceae bacterium
CGAGGTGACGGGCCGTCGACTCTCCGTGGCGTTTGCGCTCGGCGAGCGAGAGGAAGAGGCCGAGGGCGACGACTCCGCGACGAGCGAGGAGGATTTCGTCGAGCTCGTCAAGCACACCTTCGACGCACGTGAAATCGAGGAGTAGCCCAAATGGCAATGGATTTGAACAAGCTGATGAAACAGGCGCAGGAGATGCAGGCGGAGATGGCCAAGGCGCAGGAGGAGCTTGCCAAAGAGACTGTGGAGGCCTCCGTCGGAGGGGGAATGGTCAAGGTCAAGGCGACCGGTGGCGGTGAGATCGTGGAGGTGAAAATCGCCAAGGAGGCGATCGATCCGGACGACCCCGAGTCGCTCGAGGATCTCGTCGTCGCCGGCGTCAACGAGGCGCTCAGAAGCGCGCAGGACCTGATGCAGTCGAAGCTCGGCGGCGCGATGGGCGGGCTGGGCGGCTTAGGGCTTCCGGGGCTCTAGCTCGCCGCCGACCGGCGCGAGGTCACCCCGCATCTGCCACCCCGGGCTGGGCGCCACCCGGCAGGGCACAATGGCCTGGTGTTTAGTCCCGCCGTCGACAACCTGATCGCGCAGCTCTCGCGCCTGCCCGGAATCGGGACGCGGACCGCACAGCGGCTCTCCTTCCACATCCTCCGTCTCTCGAAGGAGGACGCGCTTGCGCTTGCCGACGCGATTAGCGAGGTCAAGGAGCGGATCCGCTTCTGCGCGGAGTGCGGGAACCTGACCGAAGAGGAGCTCTGCCTCATCTGCCGCGACGGTCGGCGCGACCGTTCGGTGATCTGCGTCGTGGAGCAGCCCGCCGACCTCATCTCCATGGAGCGAACGGCAGCGTTCCGGGGCGTCTACCACGTGCTCGGAGGGGCGCTCTCGCCGCTCGACGGCGTCGAGCCAGAGCACCTGAAGATCGACGAGCTGCTCGCGCGGGTGGAGCGAAACGGCGTTCAGGAGGTCGTTCTCGCAACCAACCCGAACATGACGGGGGAAGCGACTGCGTCCTTCCTGGCCGACCGCCTGCGCGACCTGACGCGCGTCACCCGCCTGGCAAGCGGGCTGCCCGTCGGGGGCGATCTCGAGTACGCCGACGAAGTGACGCTCGGGCGGGCGCTCGCCGGGCGCCGCGAGATGTAGCTCACGGAAGGTTTTTTCCGCTAACAGCGAACTTTTGTTCTTCGACTAGGTTGAATTCGAGCCCGGCCGGGATAAGATTCCCTTTGCTGAACCGGAAGACCCTCGGGTCGACCGGTTCAGCGCTTTTAACGGCCGAAATCTCCGAGCCCGCGCCTACAATCGGCGGATGACGGAAACCGCCTTCGAGACCGTCGCTCGGGTCGAGCCGGAACCGAGTGCCGCGAGCCTCGGGACCGTGGTCATGAAGTTCGGGGGAACATCCGTAGCTGACCCAGAGAAGATCCGCAGGGTCGCCGAGCGTCTCGTCTCCGCGCGCGGTCGGGGGCAGCGCGTCGTCGGTGTCGTCTCGGCCATGGGGCGGCACACCGACGAGCTCGTTGCGCTCGCCTACAACGTCTCCCCCCGCCCGAGGCCGCGGGAGCTCGACATGCTCATCTCGGTCGGAGAGCGGATCTCGTGCTCGCTCGTCGCGATGGCGATCTCCGACCTCGGCCTGGACGCTGTCTCCCTCACCGGCTCCCAGGCGGGAATCGTCACCGACACGGTTCACGGCAAGGCCAAGATCGTCGAGGTGCGCGCCCGGCGGATCCACGAGGCCCTGGACGAGGACCGGATCGTCCTCGTGGCCGGGTTCCAGGGTGTCTCGACGACGTACGACATCACGACGCTCGGCCGGGGGGGCTCCGACACGACCGCCGTGGCGCTCGCTGCGGCTCTCGGGGCGGACGCGTGTGAGATCTACACCGACGTCGACGGCGTCTTCACAGCCGACCCGCGGGTCGTTCCCGGGGCGCGAAAGCTCCACGCGGTCAGCTTCGAGGAAATGCTCGAGATGGCCGCCTCTGGTGCCCGAGTGCTTCAGCTACGCTCGGTCGAGTTCGCCCGGAACCATGGAGTCAGGCTCCACGTGCGGTCGACCTTCACCAGCGAGGACGGCACGTGGATCAGGGAGGAGGACGAGCGAATGCTCGAGAAGGCCATGATCTCGGGGGTCACCCACACGCTCGAGGAGGCGCTCTACCGCGTGGAAGGCGCACCGCGGGCCGCCCTCTTCCAGGCTCTGGCGGACGCCTCAGTGAACGTGGACACGATCATCCAGACCGGCGAGGAGATCGTCTTCTCGGCGCCGCTTGAAGACCGGACCGAGATTGCCGCCGCCCTGGAACAGCTCGGAGCCCGGTGGTCGGAGACCGACGACCTCGGGAAGGTGGGCATCGTCGGTGCCGGCATGAAGAGCCACCCCGGGATCGCCGCGAAGACGTTCGTAACGCTCGACGAGCTCGGCGTCGAGCCACGGTTCCTGACCACGTCGCCGATCAAGATCGCGTTCTACGTGCCGCACGAGGACGTCGAGCGAACAGTCGCTGCGCTACACGACGCCTTCGCGCTCTCCTCCCCGGACGCCGAGCGCCAGCACGTATGACGACGAGGATCGGAGTCGTCGGCGCGACCGGTGCCGTGGGCACGGTCACACTCGAGCTGCTCGCAGGTCGAAACCTCGGCGAGGTCAGGGCGTTCGCTTCGGCCCGATCGGCCGGCAAGCAAGTCCCGTTCGGGGGTGGTGAGCTGCCCGTCGAGGAGGCGACGCCCGAGACGCTCGCCGCCGGAGACCTCGACCTCGCGTTCTTCTCCGTCGGCACGGAGACCAGCCTGGAGCTCGTTCCGCTGGCGGCTGAGGGCGGCACGGTCTGCATCGACAAATCGGACGCCTACCGCCTCGCCGACGGCGTTCCCCTCGTCGTCGCCGGCGTCAACGACGAAGTGCTGAACGGCGATCGGATCGTTGCCAACCCCAACTGTTCCGCGATCCAGCTTGCGTGTGCCCTGAAGCCCCTGCACGAGGCAGCGGGCCTGGCCCGGGTACGCCTCGCGACGTACCAGTCGATGTCGGGGGCGGGGGATGCGGGAATCGAAAAGCTCCGCGCGACCGCGTCGGCCGAGGGCGACCTGGCGATGGATTGGGAACTCGACGGAGACGAGTTCTCGGAGGAGTACAAGCTCCGCGCCGAGACCCGGAAGATCCTGGGCCTGCCCGAGCTCCCGCTCCATGCGACTTGTGTGCGTGTCCCGATCCTGGTCGGCCATGCGCAGGCCGTCTGGATTGAGACCGAGAGGGAGCTCTCACCGGAGAATGCGAGTGAGGCTCTGGCCGCTGCGCCCAGCGTCGCTCTGGCCGAGCTGCCAACACCTGCCGATGCTGCGGGGCGGGACGAGGTGCTCGTGGGGCGCGTTCGCCGCGACCCGACGGTGGAGCGAGGCCTCTGTCTCTGGGTCGTGAACGACAACCTTCGCAAGGGCGCCGCCCTCAACGCCGTCGAGATCGCCGAGCATCTACTCTCGCGAAACCTCCTGGCCGCGTAGTCTGCTCAGTTGCGCTGCGGCACAGGGGCCGGCGTGAAGGCTTCCTTCACGCGCCGGAGCACGCTGGCTCGGCTGCCCTCCAGGACCGGCTGAAGCCCTCCGAGCTCGAGACGCGCCAGAGCAACCGGTCCTTCCCACCGAAGCGGGCGGAATCCAAAGTCGGCGAGGAAGTCGGTCGGAAAGATGGTGCGGTGGACGACAAAGCGCTCGTAGCCGTCTGTGCCCTCCGGATAGCGGTAGCCGAACGTCTCGATCGCCTTGACGCCGCGATCACGCGCTTCGCCGATTGCAGAGAGGAAGAGGCTCTGCATCACCCACGGCGTTTGTAGGTCCACGAGATAGGCACAGGTGATCAGAATCGCATCCGGGGACGGCGGTCCGGCCGGTAGTTCCTGCGCCCGCGGGAAATGCTCGGAGGGGCCGAACTGCATCGCCCCCAACAGCCTTTCGTCACCGTAGTAGAGCGTCCCCCACGCTCCCCACTCCTCCTCCACCCGGTCTGCCCACCGACCTTTCTCTGCCGAGCGCCTGCCGCCTGTCTGCCAGAAGACGCAACCGACGCACGGAGGCGGTGCGTGGGCTAGCGAGACCTGCGTCAGCGGGTGGAGCCGGTAAGCCATGACCCGCTTAGTGTGCCCGCTCGAGCCGCAAGAGACTCACCTCCGGGCGGGCGAAAAACCGAAAGGGCACGAAGCTCGTGCCGAGGCCCCGCGAGACATGCAGCTGTCCCGCGGGCGTCTGATGGAGCCCCTCCCAGTATCGGGCCCGAAGGTGCTCGAGCCGCATCTTTCCCCACGGTGTGGGAATGCAGATCTGCCCTCCGTGCAGGTGGCCGGCGAGAATCAGATCGAAGTCACCCGGCTCGAGCCAGCGCACCACGTCCGGGAAATGGCACAGCAGGATTCGGAAGTCCGCCTCCGGATCCACAAGCCCGCCGGGCCAAATACGGCGGCGAAACGAGACAGGATCGACTCCGACCACCTGGAGCCTCGCCGAGCCGACCTCGAGCGCACGGGCCGAGCCGGAGTGAAGAACTGCTCCGGCGCTCTCGACCTCGGCTGGATCGCCGGCCTGGTTGAACGGGTCGCGAGTTTTGCCGAGGTCGTGATTTCCGAGCACGACGTGCACGCCATACGGGGCGGCGAGTGCCTTCAGTGCGCGACGAAGCTCCGGTGCTCCTCGCGGCCTACTGACCTGGTCCCCCGTAACGGTGACGACGTCGGGGTGTTGCTCCCGTCCCCAGTCAACCGCCTTGCGAAGCGCCCGCCCGTTCAAGGAGAGCGTGCCGAGGTGAAAGTCGGAGAGATGCAGGATCCGGAAGCCGCGCAAATCCTCGTGGAGGTCCGGAACAAGGACCTCGACCTCCAGCGTCTCCACCCATTGCGCCTCGTAGAGCGACCAGGCAGCCAGCGCCCCGCCGACGACAGTGCCCACGCCCGCGACCCGGCTCAGGCGTTCGCGCAAGTTTCGGCCCAATGCCGGCATCTCCCTTTCCGGAGGGGTACTACCCGGCCCGGCTTCGGAAGAAGCCGGGCCGGTGTTCTTAGACCATCTACGGAGCTTCGAGCTTCTCGAGGATGGGCGTCACCGGCACGACATGGCGCTTGAACTTGAGCTCCGAGTCCTCGAGCCCCGCCGCCACCCCGATCAGCTGCGAGAGGTGCAGGATCGGCATCTGGTAGCGCTTTCCGGTCGATGCCTCGAGCTTCTGCTGCCAGGCGTCGAGCGACAGATGGCACAGCGGGCACGGCGTCACCATGGCATCCGCCCCCGCCTCGAGCGATTGCTCGATCGGCTGGATCAGCTCGCCGAGGGCCGTCTCCTCGCGCGCCTGGATGATCGGGAACCCACAGCACTTGATCTTGGCCGGGTAGTCGATCGGCTCGCCGCCGCACGCTTCGATGATCGCCTCGAGTGACCACGGCTTGTCGGGGTTCTCGAACCCCATGATCTTCGAGGGGCGCAGGATCTGGCAGCCGTAGAAGGGTGCGACCTTGAGGCCCTTGAGACCTTTGTGCGCGACTTCCTTCAGCCGGTCATACCCGTCTCCCTGCGCAATCAGCCAGAGGAAGTGCTTCACTTCCACCCCGCCCGAGTAGGGCGGCGCGCCGACTCGTTCGAGATTCTCGCTGACCCGCTTTCGCAGCGCGTCGTCGTTCTGGAGCATGAAGTTGGCCTGGCGGAGGTTGAGCGTGCAGACGTTGCAGATCGTCATGAGCGTTTCGGCGCCGGTGGCCTCGGCGTACGCGAGGATGCGCGCGTTCAGGTGCAGGTAGTAGTCGGGCTCGGCCTCGTGGATGTCGCCGGCCCCACAGCAGGTGACCGAGTCGAGCTTCTCGAGCTCGATGCCGAGCTTCGGAGCGAGGGCCTGCGTCGACGAATCGAGCTCCTTCGCCGAGAGCGAGGCGAGGCAGCCCTTGTAGTAAGCGACCTTCATCCCTCCGCCTTCAACGGAGCTTCACCAGGCGTCACCTCGGGCGCGTCACGGCTCGCGCTGCCGGAGTCGGTGTGCTCGATCCTCGCGAGTGCGCGCTCACCCTGGACGTGCCCGAGTGCTCCGTCGCGACCCTGCGTTTCGATGAGCTCACGAAGGGCACGGGCCTCCGGGACGTCGCGCGCGACGTGCGGCAGGATGGGCACCTTCCCGACCCGAAGGAGCGAGAGCGCGAACCTCGTCTGCTTGATCGCCTCGACGACTCCCTGGGTTTTCGGCACCAGCTCCGTCTCGCGGAGCCAGCCCGTCGTCTCGGCGGAGCGAATGAACCACTTCGCGTGCTTCGCTCCCATGTCGTGGTCGATGCCCTCCTTGATCGACTCGGCGCCGAGCTTCGCGATCGCGTCGCGCGGGTCGACCCCCTTTGGGCAGCGCTCGTTGCAGAAATAGCACCGAGTGCAGTCCCAGATTCCATGCTCGTCGTTATAGGACTCGAGCCGCTCGACCTGGGTGCGCTCGCGCGGGTCGCCCACGAAGCGGAACCCCTTCGCGAGCGCCGCCGGGCCGAA
>DATHAG010000073.1:0-12528 GCA_035296825.1 Gaiellaceae bacterium
TCGGTGATGATCACGTGCGCACCCATCCCGCGGGCTCGCATGGCAACGCCGCGGCCCACCCAGCCGTACCCGGAGATGATGAACTTCCGCCCCGCGAGGAGAATGTTGGTGGCACGGATGATGCCGTCGATGGTCGACTGCCCCGTGCCGTACCGGTTGTCGAAGAGGTGCTTGGTCTTCGCTTCGTTCACGGCCACGATCGGGAAGGCGAGGTCACCCTGAGCCTCGAGCGCCTTCAGACGGATGACGCCCGTGGTCGTCTCCTCGGTGCCGCCGATGATGTCGCCGAGCTGGTCGCGTCGGTCCTTGTGGAGGACGCCGATCACGTCGGCACCGTCGTCCATGGTCATGTGCGGCCGGTGATCGATCGCGGCCGTGATGTGCGAGTAGTACGTGTCGTCGTCCTCGCCCCTGATGGCGAACACCGGAATGCTGTACTCGGAGACGAGGGCGGCCGCCACGTCGTCCTGCGTCGAAAGTGGGTTCGAGGCACAGAGAACGACGTCCGCGCCACCCGCCTTGAGCGTCCGGGCGAGGTTCGCCGTCTCGGTCGTGACGTGCAGGCAGGCGGAGACGCGAATGCCGGCGAGCGGCTGCTCCGCTTCGAAGCGCTCGCGAATCGCCAGCAGCACCGGCATGAGCCGATCGGCCCACTCGATGCGCTGGACGCCACCGGGCGCGAGCCCGAGATCCTTGACGTCGTGACTGGGTGCTGCCGTCGCCATGCCGGGAGGCAGTGTAAGGAACTATGGAGGGTCGATGTGGATTTCAGCCGCCACGGAGAGGCGTGGCTCGGTCTAAGCCTGCCCGGCGCGGCCGTACCGATCCTCGAGGCGGACGACGTCGTCGAGCTCTGACGTCGACACTTCGAGCACGGTCGAGTCCTCGAGTGCGCGCCAGCGGTGGACGACTCCAGGCTCCAGGTGGAACGCATGTCCAGGGGAGACGACCTCGACGTCCAGGTTGCCGCCCGGGTCGCCGATCTCGAGCTCGATCCTGCCTTCGTACAGGTATACGACCTCGTCTTTCTGGCGGTGGAACTGAAGGCTCAGTTGCTCGCCCTTGCGGATGTGGAGGATCTTCCCGCAGTACCGGGGGGTCGCTGCGTAGATGATCTCGTAGCCCCAGGGCTTCTCGACCCGCTTGACCTTCTGCGAGAACCGATCGAGGTCGAAGAGATTCGGGGAAAGCTCTTCCACGGGTGCGTTCCTACTGCGCCGGAAGAAGCGAGTCAAGCCCTGTTCCCTTGCTCGGCCTGCGGACGCAACCACTCTGGGTGCTCGCGGACGTACTTCTCTGCGAGCCGGAGGTCTTTCGGCGTATTCACGGTGATCCACAAACCTTCATGTCGATAGGCGCGCAGCTTGCCTTCGCCGGCGAGCTCGGGGAACGTCGTCGCCTCGTGATCACCGCGCTCGGGGAGGCGTGCGAGCGCTTCGGGCCCGAGGACGTAGACGCCGCAGCTGACCCAGTCGTCCAGAAGGGGCGCTTCGTGAAAACCCGTCACGACATCGTCTTCGGACAGTTCGACGACGCCGAACGGCGAACGGACGCGGGTCACGGTGATCGTCGCTGCCGGGGTCAGATCGTCATGCCTCCGGGCGAGCCCGGCAAAGTCCACGTCGAGCAACTCGTCGCCGTTCAGCGCAAAGCACTCCGCGGGCTCTGCGAGCGCTTCGGCAGCGAGCCGGAGACCGCCGCCCCGGCCGAGGGGCTCCGGCTCCTCGACGGTCACGATCTCGGACCCGAGGCCGGCGAGCTCACGCGCGAAGCTCGACCCCTGTCCTTCCGCGCAGCTGACCACGACCCGGCGAACCCCCGCTGCCGCCAGGAGTGCGACCTGATAGGCCGCGATCGGCCGGCCTGCAACCAGGACGAGCGCCTTCGGCCGCCCCTGGGCAGCCTCCCCGAGCCGCTCAGCCTTTCCTCCGGCGAGGAGGATCGCCTCCACGACTCAGGCCTTCAACTCTCGGCTCGGCTCCTCGGTCTCGGGTAGGCCCGAGAGGAGCGAGGAGGCCCGGCCGATGGCCTCATACGTGAAGCCTGCCGCTCGCACGCTCGCGGGATCGAGCAGGTTCCGGCCGTCGACGATCAGCGGTGTTCGCATCGAGTCGCGAACGGCTTCGGTCGGCAGCTCCTGGAGCTCCGGCCACTCCGTGACGATGACTGCCGCGTCCGCGTCCCTGACCGCATCCAGCAGGGAGTCCGTCAGCTCGACGCCCGTCAGCAGGCTGCGGGCTTCGTCGACGGCGACCGGATCCCACGCCCGCACCTTGGCACCTTCCGCCAGGAGCCGGGATGCAAGGACGATGCTTGGAGCTTCGCGCATGTCGTTCGTATGCGGCTTGAAGGCGAGGCCGAGGAGCGCAACCGTTTTCCCCCGCAGCGTCCCGAGATGCTTCTCGAGCTTGTGCACCACGCGTCGCTTCTGGAGCTCGTTTACCTCGATGACCGCGGCGAGGAGCTGGAAGTGGTATCCAGAGTTGGCGGCCAGCTGCTTCAAGGCCAGTGAATCCTTCGGGAAGCAGCTGCCGCCGTAGCCGATGCCGGCTCGGAGGAAGTGCGGCCCGAGCCGGTGGTCGAGCCCGATTCCCTCGGCGACCTTGACCACATCGGCGCCGGTTGCCTCGCAGACGTTCGCGATCTCGTTGATGAAGCTGATCCGCGTCATCAGGAAGGCGTTCGAGGCAAGCTTGATCATCTCCGCCGAGGCGACGTCCGCATGGACGACCGGGGCCTCCAGGGGCCGGTACAGAGCCGCCACCGACTCGCCGTCGTCGGTGGCGAAGGCGCCGACCACCACGCGATCCGGATGCGAGAAGTCGTGCACAGCCGTTCCCTCCGCGAGGAACTCCGGGTTGGAGACGTAACCGACGTGGGCGAGCCCGCGTGCATCGAGTGCGCCCCGGACCTTTTCGCCCGTGCCGACCGGGACGGTGCTTTTCATGACAAGGACGACCCGGTGGTCGACCTCCGGAATCTCGTCGAGCACCGTGTAAACGGCGGAGAGGTCAGCGTCGCCCGAGTGCGTGGAGGGCGTGCCCACGCAGACGAACACGAGCCTGGCAGCCCGGAAAACGTCGCCGATCTCGAGCGTGAAGGTCAGACGCTCTCGGTTTCGCTCCAGCAGCTCCTCGAGCCCGGGCTCGTAGATCGGCACGTGCCCCGCGGCGAGCGCTTCGATTCGCGCGGAGTCGACATCCCGAACGACGACGTCATGGCCGAGCTCGGCGAAGCACGCCGCCGTGACGGTGCCGACCCAGCCGGCGCCGAGGATCCCGATCGCCTCTCGTTCCATCGGCAGGAAGGCTAGCCGCGAGGCGGCTTCAGGCCCTTGGCGATCGCGAGCATGGTCTCGTTCGAGAGGCCGTCGAGGAGCGTGTTTACGACCCAGTAGGCTGCCTCGTCCTCCTCGAAAGCAACCACGTGGAGGCGGGGCCCGCTGAAGAAGAGCCGGTAGTTGCGACCTGCGATCCGCCGTCTCACGCTCGGCTCGTCGAGCATTGGCGCGTCCGTCCAGGAGGTCTGCTGGATCCCCCAGTACTCGTTGAGGCCGCCCGAGCGGTACGTCATGCGGACGGCCGTGTGGTCGTTCAGCTCGTAGACGCGAATCGGCTCGTCGCTCGCCAGCGACGAGCCTTGCTCTTTAACTGTCGGGACGAGCAGCGGGAAGTCGGACTTCCGCTGGGCTCGCCGGACGAGCGGCCGCGCCTCCGCCTCCGGCTCCACGACCGGTGGCTTGTATTTCGGCGTCGTGTCCCGCGGTGCCGGCGCGATCGTCCCGTGGAAGGTCTGGCCCACCGTGACCTGGAGCATCTCCGGGAAAGCGGCATCCGCCGGTGCGGGCTCGACCTTGCCGTCGAAGAGCTTCGCGACCGCGTCAGCGGCGAGCTTCGCGTCAGGGTTGGACGCGTCGTAGTGGACGAGCGTTTCGAAGTAGTCGAAGCGGTCGGCGTTGCTCCCGTTCGTGACCGGATAGCCGCGCCTCGAGAGCAGATAGACGGCATCGTCCGCCGCGCCGTCGATGCCGTTCCCGTTCAGGACGCGGATCGAGACCTCCCCGGGCGGCGGGCCGACCAGCTTATCTTTCTTGGCCTTCTTTCTCGTCGCAACCTGCGCCGCCTTTACGGCGGCCTCCGTGTCCGGCTTCATGAAGTCGTCCACGGCCGTCTGAACGGCCTCGTCGGAGGCCTGGAGCTCGAACGTCCCCGGGATGTCACTTAGTCCCTGGAGCCGCGCCTGCTGGAAGCTCCCCGTTGGGAGCTCGTACGCGAGCTTCGCGTAGCCCAGGAGCGTCTGCTTGTCGAGCGCCTTGCCGCCGCCGACTCCGACCTCGACGTTCTCGGTGATCGAGCTGACGATCGACGGGATCTTGGTGATGTTCGAGAAGCTCGAGACCTGCTGCTTCATGGCCTTCACGAACTCCTGCTGGCGTGCATTTCGGTAGAGGTCCGAGTCCGTGTGTCGGTAGCGGACGAAGTCGAGCGCTGTCGGCCCGTAGAGCTTCTGGTAGCCGGGGTGTAGGTTGATCTTCGCGTACCGCTCCAAGCCGTAGAGGCCCGCGTTGTTGTTGAAGTAGCGCTGGTCGACGTCGATGTAGACCCCGCCGAGCTGGTTCACGATCTGTTGGAAGCCGCGGAAGTTGACGGTGATCAGGTAGTTGATCTTGATCCCCGTCAGCGTCTTCACCGTCTCGAGGCTGCCGCGCTGGCCGCACGCGCTGAACGCCTCGTTGATGCGCGCGGTGTAGGTCGCCCGGCCCCGGCAGTGGATCTCGACGTGGAGATCGCGCGGGAAGGACAGCATCGAGACCGTCTTCCCCTGGGGGTCGACCCTGATCAGCATGATCGTGTCCGAGCGGGACTTCGCGCCTTTCCCCTCGCCGTATCGCTTGTCGTAGCCGACAACCATGGCCACGGCAGGCTGGCCCGGGAGCGGCACGTCGAGGACCTTTTGGGCCTCGATCGCCTCGGGTGTGTGCGCCCGCACAGCCGAGACGCTTTCGTTGATCCAGAGCCAGAACCCGCCAACGAGCGCGCCCGCCAGCATCAGGATGACGACGACCAGCCAGAGGAGAGTCTTGCCAATCCTGCGCGGCCAGCTACGGCGGCGGGGCCCGCCATACCGTGCGATCTGTGTCAAAGGGCTGAGCGGAGGAACGGTCGCGTAGCCATTCGAGCCGTTCGAGCTCCCCCGGCCTGTGCCTCTCTTCAGCGTCGTCTTCATACGAAGAGTCGCCGAAAGGCGACCCGGCGAGGATACCGAAGGAGACGGCCAGAGTTCCCTACTAAACGGGAGGCGGCTCGTAGGCGAGGTTCGGGCCGAGCCAACGCTCTACCTCGGCTACCGAGGCGCCCTTGCGGCCGGCATAGTCGGCCACCTGATCGGCAGCGACTCGACCGAGCGAGGAGTAGCGGGCAGCCGGGTGCGCTAGGTAGATGCCGCTGACGCTGGCGGCCGGAAGCATCGCGTTCGTCTCCGTGAGCTCGATCCCGACCTCGCGCGCGCCGAGCAGGTCGAAGAGCTTTGGCTTCTCGGTGTGGTCCGGACACGCGGGATAGCCGAAGGCCGGGCGGATGCCGCGGAAGCGCTCCGCAATCAGGTCCTCCTTAGGCAGCTCCTCACCCGCTTCGTACCAGTCCCGCCGGGCCAGCTCGTGCAGGTACTCCGCGAAGGCCTCGGCGAGCCGGTCCGCGAGCGCCTTCACGATGATCGCGCTGTAGTCGTCCTGCTCGAGCTCGAACCGTGCGGCGAGCTCGTCCGCTCCGATCCCGGCCGTGACCGCAAACGCGCCGATGTGGTCCGCGAAGCCGGTGTCCGCAGGCGCAACAAAATCGGCGAGCGACCGGTTCGGACGCTCGTCGCCGTAGTCGGATTGCTGACGCAGCATGCAGAAGCGCGTGCCTTCCTCGAGCACGATGTCGTCGCCTTCGGCTACGGCCCGCCAGTATCCGTAGACGCCGCGCGCGGCCAGGAGCTCTTCCGCGACGATCTTGTCGAGCAAATGGTTCGCGTCCGCGAAGAGACTGCGCGCGGCCTCGCCCTTCTCCGGATCGTCCAGGATCTGCGGGTACTTGCCTTTGAGCTCCCAGGCGTAGAAGAAGAACTGCCAGTCGATGTAGTCGCGGAGCACGGCAAGCGACGGCTCGACCAGGCGCGTGCCCGTGAAGGGCGGCTGGGCCAGGTCTTCCGCGCACCATTCGATCTTCGTCCGGTTGGCGAGGGCGGCCTCGTAGGGCAGAAGCGGCTTTCGGTCCCGGTCCGCATGGAGCCCCCGCAGGCGCTCCTGTGCCTCGCGGTTGCCCGTATCGAGCGTTGCCCGGCGGTCGTCGTCGAGCAGGTCGGCCACGACCCCCACGACGCGCGAGGCGTCGAGTACGTGCAGCGTCGGCTGGCCGTAGGCGGGAGCAATCTTGACAGCCGTGTGCTGGCGGGAGGTCGTCGCTCCTCCAATCAGCAGCGGTAGATCGAGACCGCGCCGCTCCATTTCCTTCGCGACCGTGACCATCTCGTCCAGTGAAGGCGTGATCAACCCAGAGAGCCCGACCAGGTCGCACCCCTCCTCGACCGCGGTGTCCAGGATCCGGTCGGCGTGCACCATGACGCCGAGGTCGATCACCTCGTAGTTGTTGCAACCGAGGACGACCCCGACGATGTTCTTCCCGATGTCGTGGACGTCGCCCTTCACGGTGGCGAGGACGACCTTCCCCTGCGCCCGGCCGTTGCTCCCCGTGGCGAGCTTTTCGGCCTCCATGTACGGCTCGAGGTAGGCGACGGCGCGCTTCATCGCCCGCGCGCTTTTCACGACCTGCGGCAGGAACATCTTCCCGGAGCCGAAGAGGTCGCCGACGATCTTCATACCGTCCATGAGCGGGCCCTCGATCACGTCCAGCGGCCGCGCGGCACGCGCCCGGGCCTCCTCGGTGTCCTCCTCGATGAAGTCGACGATCCCGTGCACGAGCGCGTGCGAGAGGCGCTTCTCCACCGGGGCTTCGCGCCAGCTCAGGTCGAGCTCACGCGTGGTGCCCTCGCCGCGGACGGACGCGGCCAGGGCGACCATCCGGTCGGTTGCGTCGGGTCGCCGATTGAAGATGATGTCCTCGACGTGCTCGAGGAGCTCGGGCGGAATGTCCTCGTAGACCACGAGCTGCCCTGCGTTCACGATCCCCATGTCGAGCCCCGCGCGAATCGCGTGGTAGAGGAAGGCCGAGTGGATAGCCTCCCGGACGACGTCGTTGCCCCGGAACGCGAAGGAGAGATTCGAGATGCCGCCGGAGATCTTGACGCCTGGGCAGCGCTCCTTGATCAGCGGAATCGAGTCGATGAACGCCTTCGCGAAGTCGTTGTGCTCCTCCATGCCGGTTGCGACCGCGAGGATGTTCGGGTCGAAGATGATGTCCTCCGGCTGGTAGCCGGCTTGGCCGAGGAGGAGGTCGTAGGCACGGCCGCAGATGGCGACCTTCCGCTCGACCGTGTCGGCCTGCCCCTGCTCGTCGAAGGCCATGACGACGACTGCGGCGCCGAAGCTCTGGACCTCGCGCGCCCTGGCGAGGAACTCCTCCTCCCCCTCCTTCAGGCTGATCGAGTTGACGACGCCCTTCCCCTGGACGCACTTGAGCCCCGCCTCGATCACCGACCAGCGCGAGCTGTCCACCATGATCGGGATGCGCGCGACCTCGGGTTCGGTCGCGATCAGGTTCAGGAAGGTCGTCATCGCCTGGTCCGACTCGAGCAGGTCTGCGTCCATGTTGACGTCGAGGATGTTCGCCCCGCCCCGCACCTGCTCCAGCGCGACGTCGACCGCTCCCTGGAAGTCTCCGGCCTCGATCAGCTTGCGGAAGCGCGCCGACCCGGTCACGTTGGTGCGCTCGCCAATCATCACGAAGTTCGTGTCGCCCGTAAACGTGAAAGGCTCGAGTCCGCTCAGGCGGGTGACCTGCCGCGGTCCCGGCAGATCACGCGGGGCCAAGCCCTCGACCGCCTCCGCAATCGCGCGTACGTGTTCCGGGGTCGTCCCGCAGCAGCCGCCCACGATGTTGACCAGCCCGGCCTCCGCGAACTCGCGCAGGAATCCGCTCGTGTCGTGCGGCTGCTCGTCATAGCCGCCGAAGGGGTTCGGAAGCCCGGCGTTCGGATGGCAGCTGACGTAGGTGGGCGCCAGCCGGGCGAGATCCGCGACATAGGGCCGCATTTCCTTCGCCCCGAGCGCGCAGTTGACCCCGACGACGAGAGGGCTGGCATGCTCGACGGACGTCCAGAATGCCTCGATCGTCTGGCCCGAGAGCGTCCGGCCGCTCCTGTCGACGATCGTGACCGAGATCCAGAGCGGCAGGGTCTCCCCCTTCTCCTCGAAGACCTGGTGCGCAGCCGCGATCGCCGCCTTGGCGTTCAGCGTGTCGAAGATCGTCTCGACCAGCAGGAGGTCGACGCCGCCGTCTACGAGCCCGCGAATCTGCCCCGCGTAGCTCTCACGCACCTCGTCGAAGGTGACCCGCCGGAAGGCGGGGTCCTCCACCTTCGGCGACAGTGACAGCGTCTGGTTGAGCGGCCCGACCGATCCGGCCACGAACCTGTCTCCGTCGGTGCGCTCGTCGCATGCCTGCCGCGCGAGGCGGGCGCCTGCCAGGTTGATGTCGTAGACCGCGTCCTCGAGCCCATAGTCGGCTTGCCCGATCGAGGTGGCCGTGAACGTGTTGGTGGTCGTGATCCCGGCGCCCGCGTCCAGGTAGGCGCGGTGGACATCGAGGACGACATCCGGGCGCGTGAGATTCAGGAGATCGGGGTCGCCCTTGACATCCTGCGGGTGCTTGCGGAACCGCTCTCCCCGATAGTCGTCGTCCTCGAGCTCGAGCCGCTGAAGCATCGTTCCCCAGGCGCCGTCCAGCACGACGATTTGCTGCCCGAGGAGGTCGCGGAGGCGCGTTTTCGTGGAGAGGGCAGTCGTAACCATGCGTTCATTCTGCCTCCGACCCGCGCCTCGGGCCAGGCGCTCTCGATTCCAGCCTGAAAACGAAAACTCCCGCCTGCCGGCGGCAGCTCGTGCTGCCTGGGTTCGAGACTCGCTCAGTGGTCGCGACAGAGGTGACAGACCTCCTCGCTGAGGCCGAATTGATCGCGTGATGAGATCGACTCGAAACACGTTCGGCACGAACCGCCCGCTTCGAGCCCGACGATGGAGCGCAGGAGCGAATAGATCATTTGAGCCTCCTTCGGAGGTCGACAGTGAACGAAGGCTTCAAACTAGCGAGAGTCAGGTCGTGCGCAAGGCCCCGTCCCCGCTTAATGACGCATTAGCGTGCGGGTGCGCGGCTAGGCGCGGCCCGCGACTTCGACCTTGTTCTCCGCGTGGCGGAGCTGCTGCTCGACCTTCCAGCGGTCGAGGTCCTCGTCGCCCGCCTCCGCGCGCTCGAGGAGCGCCCGGGCCTCCTCGATCTCGCGCCTGGCTGCCTCGACGTCGATGTCCTCGGCCCGCACTGCATCGTCAACGAGGACGATGGCCCGATCCTGCTGCACCTTGAAGTATCCGGGCCCCGCGGCGAAGCTCTCCCAGGATCCGTCTGCCTTCACGCGGATCTCGCCAGCCTTCAGCATCGCGACCAGCGGCGCGTGGCGTGCGAGGACGCCGATCTCGCCGTCGGCGCCGGGCACGATCAGCATCTCCGCCTCGCCCTCGTACGCAGCCCCGTCTGGCGTGACCAGGGAGAGCTCGAACGTTTTGCCGGTGCCCTCCGCCATGGTCAGATGGGTGATCGGTAGTTGGCGTGCATCTAGGCCGGGGTCGGCTCGGCTTCGCGCTCCCCGGAGGGCTCGTCGGCCTCCTCGGCTTCTGCCTCGTCGGCCTCCTCTGGTTGCTCGTCCTTGGCCTCAGCCCTGTCCTCCCCGCCCATCTCCTTGCCGCGCTCGACGGCTTCCTCGATCGTCCCGACCATGTAGAACGCGCCTTCGGGCAGATCGTCGTGCTTGCCCTCGAGGATCTCCGAGAAGCCCTTGATCGTGTCCTCGAGCGCAACGAATTTGCCGGGAGTACCGGTGAACTGCTCCGCGACGAAGAACGGCTGTGAGAGGAAGCGCTGGATCTTCCGAGCGCGCTGCACGACGACCTTGTCCTCGTCCGAGAGCTCCTCCATCCCGAGGATGGCGATGATGTCCTGGAGCTCCTTGTAGCGCTGCAGGATCTCCTGCACGCCCGTGGCGGTCGCGTAGTGCTCGTCGGAGACGACACCAGGCTGCATGATCCGAGAGACGGAGTCGAGCGGGTCGACGGCGGGATAGATCCCCTGCTCGGTCAACGCCCGGTTCAGCACGGTGGTTGCGTCGAGATGGGCGAAGGTGTTGGCCGGCGCCGGGTCAGTGAGGTCGTCGGCGGGCACGTAGATCGCCTGCACCGAAGTCACCGAGCCGGTTCGCGTCGAGGTGATCCGCTCCTGGAGCTGGCCCATCTCGGTGGCCAGCGTGGGCTGGTAGCCAACGGCGGAGGGCATCCGTCCGAGCAGGGCGGAGACCTCGGAGCCTGCCTGCACGAAGCGAAAGATGTTGTCGATGAAGAGGAGGACGTCCTGGCCCTGCTCACGGAAGTACTCGGCCATCGTCAGCCCGGAGAGGGCTACCCGGAGCCGCGCGCCCGGCGGCTCGTTCATCTGTCCGAAGACGAGCGCCGTCTTGTCGATGACCCCGGACTCGGTCATCTCGAGATAGAGGTCGTTCCCCTCGCGCGTTCGCTCCCCGACTCCGGCGAACACCGAGAGACCGGAGTGCTCCTCGGCGATCGACCGGATCAGCTCCTGGATCAAGACCGTCTTACCGACGCCCGCTCCTCCGAAGAGGCCGACCTTCCCGCCTTTCACGTACGGCGCGAGCAAGTCGATGACCTTGATCCCGGTCTCGAAGATCTCGACTGTAGGCTGCAGATCCTCGAAGGGGGGTGCGTCCCGGTGGATCGGCCACCGCTCCTCATCCTCGAGCTTCTCGTCGCGATCGTCGATCGTCTCCCCGAGCACGTTGAAGAGCCGCCCGAGCGTCGCTTTTCCGACCGGGACGCTGATCGGCGCGCCGAGATCCTCGACGTCGACGCCCCGGGCGAGACCGTCCGTCGAGTCCATGGCGACTGCGCGAACGCGGTCGTTTCCGAGGTGCTGCTGCACCTCTGCGATCAGATCGACCTCGGGTCGGCCCTCCTCCCCTGCCACCTTGATCCTGAGCGCGTGGTTGATCTCAGGCAGGTCACCGGAGAAGACGGCGTCGAGGACGACGCCTCTGATTTCGACAACCTTGCCGACACCTGACGGCGACTTTCCATTCTCGGGCATGGGACTCCTGGCTCGGGTGGTTCCGGGGCGGAGTCTAGCTTCGCGCCGCTCCAGGCCGCGGGGCGACCGGATTAGACGACGGTAGTCAGGCGGCCGCTCGGTGCCACGCGCTGCTTGGGCTTCGGAACCTGGCGAAGGCCTCTGATCTGGCGGTCGACGCTGAGGGGAAGAAACGCGAACTCGGGGTTTGCGGGCTGCGGCGCACGAGGCGATCCGCCGAGCGAGTTCCCGAGGAGGCCGAGCCCTGCCGCCAGCACGATCACCGCGGCGGCAACGAGAGCGCGGACGGCCAGAGGCCGCGCGCGCGGTTGCGCTGCTCGGGCCGGGAATCCGAAGCCACTGCGGCTCGGCTCGGCGAGCGGCGTCGTGCGGACGATCACAGCGATCTGGCGCAAATCCTCGACGACGGCGGCGCACTCCTCGCAGCTGCGAACGTGCTCGTGGAAGAGCACACCTTCGAGCTCGGAGAGCTCTCCGTCGAGCTCGAGCGAAGCCCAGGCGCGGGTTCGCTCGCACAGTGGATCGATCGGCTTCACGGCCATTCCTGTCTCTTTCGACGCGCGCGACGCCGAAGGGTTAGCCCCGGGGGGCCGACCGGAAGAAACGCCTACGCTCGGGCGGCCTGCTGGAGCTTCTCGCCCTTCTCCAGCGGGTACCAGCAGGCGGCGCGGTGACGAGGCTCGACCTCGCCGAGAGGCGGTCGCTCGGAACGACAGTTCTCTGGCACCTCGTCGTCGCGGCCCGCGACCTGCCTCGCCTTCGGGCAGCGAGGATGGAACGGGCAGCCGGACGGTGGGTCGACCGGAGACGGGACGTCGCCCTCGAGGACGATGCGCTCCGACGTCCGCCCGTCCGAGATCAAGCCTTTGGGAACCGCCGACAGGAGCGCAGCGGTGTACGGATGCTTCGGGTTCTCGTAGAGGGCATCGGCGTCCGCGACCTCGACGATGTGCCCGAGGTACATGACTGCGATCCGGTCGGAGACGTGGCGGACGACCCCGAGATCGTGCGAGATGAAGAGATACGTGAGATTGAAGTCTTCCTGGAGGCCCTCGAGGAGATTCAGAATCTGTGCCTGGATCGAGACATCGAGCGCCGACACGGGCTCGTCGCAGACGATCAGCTTCGGAGAGAGCGCAAGCGCCCTCGCGACCCCGATGCGCTGGCGCTGGCCACCCGAGAACTCATGCGAATAACGGTTGTAGTGCTCGGGGTTCAGCCC
>DATHAG010000074.1:0-7304 GCA_035296825.1 Gaiellaceae bacterium
GATCCGCGCAGGCATGACGTCGGCGAACTTGCGGCACTCGTCCCAGAAGCCGACCGGCACGTCCTCGGCCAGCCCGCCGGTCTGGAAGTAGCGCGTGTGCATGCGGAAGCCGGCCACCAACTCGAAGAGGTCCAGGATCGCCTCCCGCTCGCGGAAGCAGTACCAGAGCATCGAAATCGCGCCCAGCTCGAGCGCCCCGGTTCCCAGCCAGATCAGGTGCGAATGCAAGCGATTCAGCTCGCACAGCAGCGTTCGCATCCACGTCGCCTTGGCGGGCACGTCGATCCCGAGGAGCTTCTCGATCGCGAGGACGAAGACGAGCTCGTTGTTCTGGAAGGAGACGTAGTCGATCCGCGGGGCGTACGTGATCGCCTTCCAGTACGTCTTCGCCTCCATGTTCTTCTCGAAGCCGGTGTGGAGGTAGCCGACGACCGCGTTGAGGCCGACGATCCGCTCTCCGTTCAGATCGATGACCAGCCGCAGGACGCCGTGCGTGGACGGGTGGTTCGGCCCGAAGTTGACTTGCATGACGTCGCCCTGCTCCCGGATCGCAGGATCGACCTGCAGCATCGTGGGCACAGGAGAGGGGATGCGGCTCCGCTCGTAGACGGTCGGTCCGGCGAAGACGCTGTCTCTCGTTGCGACAGCCATCGCTACTCCGCGTCCGAGAACCGGACCGGCTCGCCCCCGAGCGGATAGTCCTTGCGGAGCGGATGACCCTCCCAGTCGTCCTCGGTCAGGAGACGGACGAGATTCGGGTGGCTCTCGATTCGGATGCCAAGCATCTCCCAGGCCTCGCGCTCGTGCCAGTCCGCGGTCGGCCAGACCGAGATGACGCTCTCGACCGGCTCGCCCTCGTCGCACCAGATCTGGAGCCGGATCCGGGAGGGTTCGTCGCGCAAGGCCAGCAGGTGATAGCTGACCGAAAATCGCTTTGGCTTCGATGCCGGCGTTCGCTGGAGCCCCCAGGAGCCGGGAGCGTTGATGTCACGCCCGCCGGCTGTGCCCCAGTAGCCGGCCACCCCCTTCGAGCCCCAGCCGAGGTAGTCCGCGGCGGCGATGTCGGCGAGCACGTTGAACCCGAGCTCGTCACGGCACGTGAGGGCCGCGTCCACGAGGCTCTCGCGCTCGACGACGACGGTCGTCTCCCCGTAGGCGTGCCGCTCCTCCAGGAACCCCGGAAGGCCGTCGTAGGTCACGAGGCGACCCGGCGGGTCTCGTACGCGGGCGGCACTCCAGCCTTGACCGCCTCTTGCAGGCGGACGATGCCTTCGAGCACCGCTTCCGGGCGCGGGGGGCAGCCGGGCACGTAGATGTCCACGGGAACGACCTTGTCGACGCCCTGGAGCACCGCGTAGTTGTTGAACATCCCGCCCGAAGAGGCGCATGCGCCCATGGCCATGACCCACTTCGGCTCGACCATCTGGTCATAGATCTGACGCAGAGGCGCGGCCATCTTGTGCGCCACGCGCCCCGAGACGATCAGCAGGTCGGCCTGGCGAGGCGAGGAGCGGAACACCTCGGCGCCAAAGCGTGCGATGTCGTACCGCGAGCCGACGACGGCGATCATCTCCATCGCGCAGCAGGCCAGCCCGAACGTATCGGGCCAGATCGAGTTCGCCTGCGCCCAGGCGACAGCCTTCTCGAGGGTCGTCAGCATGAGCTTCTGCTCGAGGTCTCCGAGTTCGTCCTCGAACTTGCTCGGATCCGGCCGGACACCGCCTGGCCGGCGCATCAGAAGCCGCTCGGAGTTGAGCCCGTAGTCGGCGAGGCGCTTGCGGCCGTTCCCCTCTACCGCCACTCGAGCGCTCCTTTCTTCCAGATGTAGACGTAGGCGACGGCCAGGATCGCGATGAAGAAGCCGAACTCGGCGAGCGCGAACATTCCGACCTCGTTCAGCACGACCGCGACGGGGAAGAGGAAGACGATCTCGATGTCGAAGACGATGAAGAGCATCGCCGTGAGGTAGAAGCTGACCGTGAACCGCTGCTGCTCGGGAGGGCCGGTCGAGACCCCGGACTCGAATGGGATCCGGCGCGCCCGCGAGTTCCGCCCTCGCGATGCGAAGAGGAACGACATGGCAATCATCGAGGCCGGGATGACGAGCGCGAAGAAGCCGTACGCGAGGAAGGGAAACCAGTCGTCCAGCGATGCGAGGAGAGCGGCGCTCACCGCCGGGCATACTAACGCTACAAGCGAGAGGGCGGTGGGGCGCACAAACCCCCGTAGGAGCACCGATTCCGGACGAGCACGAACGTCACAAAGTGGGGGCTTTCAACCCCCGGGAGCATTGCTAGACTTCGACCATGGTCACCATCACCGAGAGTGCCGCCTCGAAGATCAGGGAGCTGATGGCCGAGGACGCCGAGGAAGAGGTTTCAGTCCTCCGTATCGCCATCGAGGGCGGCGGCTGCTCGGGGTTTCAGTACGCGCTCGGCTTCGACCGCGGCCCCCAGGACGGTGACAACGAGATCGAGATGAACGGCGTCAAGGTCGTGATCGACCCGTTCAGCGCGCCATACCTCACGGGGTCCGAGATCGACTACGTCGACGCTCTCATGGGTGCGGGCTTCGCGATCAACAACCCGAACGTCCAGGCGGCTTGCGGGTGCGGCTCGTCCTTCCAGGCCAAGGAAGGCGTGGAAGGCGTGTCCGACGAGCCGGCCGCCGCAGCTGCTGGCGGCTGCGGCTCTGGCTGCTCGCACTGACGGGCGGCATGAATGCCACCCGTCCCTGTAGGAACTTCGTAGGGGCGGGACTTCTCACGCCCGCGCTAGCCTAGGTCAGCGTGACCGAAGGCGTTTGCGACATCACCATCATCGGCGGCGGTCCGGTCGGGCTCGCAGCGGCGTACTACGCCGGCCACCGCGATGCCTCGGTCCGCATCGTCGAGAGCCTCGAGCAGCTGGGAGGCCAGGTCGCCGCGGTCTACCCGGAGAAGCACGTCTTCGACGTCGCCGGGCACCCGAAGATCCAGGGCCAGGGGCTCGTCGACCTCTGTGTCGAACAGGGCCTCCAGTTCGGCGCGGACGTCCATCTCGGCGAGGAGGTGTCGACGCTCGAGCGGGTGCAGCAAAACGGCGACGAGGTGCTCGCAATTGGTACGCAGTCCGGCCAGACCTTCCTGACGCGGACGATCATCGTCACCGCGGGCCACGGGGCCTTCGAGCCAAGGAAGCTCGGGCTCGAGGGAATCGACGAATGGGAGGGGCGGGGTCTCCACTACTTCGTCAAGCAGAAGGACGCGTTCCGGGACAAGGCTTGCGTCATCGTCGGGGGCGGCGACTCGGCGCTCGACTGGACGCTCGGCCTGCAGGACACTGCGCGTCTTCCGATCACGCTCATCCACCGGCGGGACCGGTTCCGCGCACTCGAATCCTCCGTCAACGAGGCGCGGAAGCTCGAGGAGGAGGGAAAGGTGCGGATCATCGTGCCGTCCGAGGTTCGTGAGATCCGCGGGAACGGCGAGGTGGAGAAGCTGGTGATCGAGAACACGACGAGCGGCGAGCTGCACGAGGTCGACTGCGACGCGCTGATCACGCTACTCGGGTTCCATTCGCATCTCGGCTCGATTGCCGACTGGGGCCTCGAGCTGCATGGGAAGCGCCAGATCGTGGTCGATCCGACCACGATGGGCACGACCATCGACGGCGTCTACGCAGCGGGTGACGTCGCCGGCTACGAGGGCAAGATCACGCTCATCTCGATCGGGTTCGGCGAAGCCGCAATCGCCGCCAACAACGCCGTGGCCCGGATCCGAGGCGAGAAGGTCCAGCCCAAGTACTCGACGGACTAGGCCAAGGTCGGCATTCCGAGGCTGTCGACGGCCTCGGCGAGCGCGGGATCGCCGGGCTCCAGGCGGCGGACACCGGCGAGCCCCATGTGCGGGAGAGCGCGGTCGAAGAGCGTGACGTTCGTCCAGAGCGACTCGTGGATCGACCACCAGCGGAGACCGACTCCGTCTAATCGGTTTCGGTAGAGTTCGAGCGCCTGTGGCTGGGTGATCGTGCGGTTTCTTGTCGCGACCAGCGACGGCCGCAGCTCATGCTTCGAGAGCGTTCGCGGGTCGTCGAGATCCGTCAGCTCGGCGTTGTCGTCGAGCTCGACCGCGGCCAGGGCAAGCGGGAGCCCCCGCCGTTCTAGCATGCCCGGAATCAGCCGCTGCGTCCGAAAGCGTGACAGCTGCTCGACGATGGCCGAGGCTTCGCGGTCGGAGACGTACAGGCAGCCGTACACGTCCGGGTTGTCGTGCCGGCCC
Organism: Gaiellaceae bacterium; assembly: GCA_035296825.1. Taxonomy (GTDB): domain Bacteria; phylum Actinomycetota; class Thermoleophilia; order Gaiellales; family Gaiellaceae; genus DASQGA01. The sequence continues at coordinate 4,259 of DATHAG010000074.1, forward strand.
TCTCCCTGGTACTCACGCGGAAACCACAGCGGCCCGTCCGGATCCTGTACCCCCGCGCGCTCACTCCAGGCGAAGCAGCGGTGAAGGATCACGCGAACGAGTCCGCGCGCTCGGCGCGGATCGCTCGCAAGAGGTCCTCGGCCTGTCCGGCGCGGATCAGGTCGATCGGTCTTCGATCACCGAGGCTCGGGTTGACTCCGAAGAGCCACGAGCGGGCAGTCCCCGGCTCGTAGACACGCAACAGGTTCGACCAGACGAGCTCGAGCAAGTCGACCTTCTCTGCGTTCGAGGGATCGATGCCGGCCCCTTTTAGCCACCTGGTGACGCGCGAGCGGCTGACGCCGAGCATGTCGGCGAGCGCCGCTGCCGATTTGAAGTCAGCTGTCAGCGCTTCGACCTTTGCTGCCGTCGCTACGGGCATGGTTCTCATTCTAGCGCAACACATTTTGTTGCGCGAAAGGGCCAGTCCGAGCAAGTAGCATAGAACCGATGAGCGAGACGGTGCCGAACGAGCTCTGGGGCGGCGAAACGGCGAAAGCAGTCGCAAATTTTCCGGTTTCCGGCCAGCCGATTCCCGCGGCTGTCGTCCACTGGCTCGGACGCATCAAGGCCGCGTCCGCCCGGGCCAACGCCGACCTCGGGCTTCTCGATCCAGGGCTCGCGGAGCGCATCGCTGCCGCGGGCGACCGCATCGCCGCAGGCGAGTTCGACGACCAGTTTCCGATCGACGTCTTCCAGACCGGCTCCGGCACCTCGTCGAATATGAACGCGAACGAGGTGATGGCCTCCCTGGCTGGCGCAGGCGTCCATCCGAACGACCATGTGAACCTCGGCCAGTCGTCGAATGACGTGTTCCCCTCGGCCGTCCATCTCGCAGCCGCGGGAGAGATCTCCAGCGACCTCCTGCCGGCGCTCGGCCGTCTCGCCGAGTCACTCGAGGCCAAGGCGTCCGAGTTCGTGGACATGGTCAAGTCCGGACGCACGCATCTGATGGACGCGGTGCCGGTGACGCTGGGGCAGGAATTTGGGGGGTATGCGGCGCAGATCCGCCAGGGCATCGCCCGTGTGGAAGCGACCCTCGAACGGCTGGGCCAGATCCCCCTCGGCGGTACGGCTGTGGGAACGGGCCTCAACACCCACCCCGAGTTTGCGGAGCGGGTCAGAGCCCGGCTCGTCGAGGACACCGGGCTTTCGATCAGCGCCCCGGCCGACCCGTTCGAGGCGACAGCGGCGAGGGACGCACTGGTCGAGACCTCCGGGGCGCTCAAGGTGGTCGCCGTCTCGCTCACGAAGATCGCAAACGACATCCGGCTCATGGGCTCCGGGCCGCGCGCCGGGCTGGGCGAGATCGCGCTCCCCGAGCTCCAGAAGGGGAGCTCGATCATGCCGGGAAAGGTGAACCCGGTCATGCCCGAAGTCGCGACCCAGGTGGCGGCGCAGGTGATCGGGAACGACACGGCAATCACCGTCGGCGGCATGCAGGGCCATTTCGAGCTGAACGCGTTCATCCCGATGATGGCCGGGAACCTGCTCGACTCGATCAGGCTCCTTGCGAGCGCCTCACGCTTGCTGGCGGAGAGGTGCATCGACGGCATCGACGCGAACCGCGAGACGCTCCAGCGCTACGCCGAGTTGACTCTCTCGGCAGCGACGGCGCTGAACCCGCACATCGGCTACGACCTGGCGAGCGAGATCGTGAAGGAGGCCGCTTCGTCCGGGCGCTCCATCCGGGAGGTCGCGCGCGATCGCGGCGTCGAGGAATCGGTCCTCGACGAGGCGCTCGACTACCGCGCGATGACAAGGGGCGGTCTTCCCGGCTCGAACGCGCCTTAAGTCTCCCTCGCGCTTGGCTTCGTCTCAGAGCGCGACCGCACCGCGGCCTGTCTCGGCCGCATGGCGCTGCTCATCGGCGCGGTACGAGGAGCGAACGAGCGGGCCGGAGAAAATCGAGCCGAACCCCATCGCTTCGCCCTGCTCGCGAAACCAGCGAAACTCGTCCGGGTGCACCCACCGGTCGATGACTGCATGCTTGGCAGAGGGCTGGAGGTACTGGCCGATCGTGACGACGTCGACGTCGTGGTCGCGGAGGTCGCGCAAGGTCTCCACGACCTCGTCGTTCGTCTCCCCGAGACCGACAATGATCCCGGACTTCGTCAGGAGGGGATAGTCCGCGATCTCCTTCGCCCGCGCGAGCAAGTGGAGGGCCCCGTCGTAGGAGGCCTTTGCGCCCCGCATCTGCCGGTGGAGCCTTCGCACCGTCTCGATGTTGTGGTTGAAGACCTCCGGACGCGCGCCGATGACGACGGCGAGCGCCTCCTCCTCGACACCGAGAAAGTCCGGCGTCAGCACCTCGACGCTCGCCTGCGGCAGGCGCGCCTTGAGCGCCCGAATCGTCGCCGCATAGTGTCCGGCCCCGCGGTCAGGCACGTCGTCGCGGTCGACCGACGTGACGACCACGTGCTTCAGCTCCATTTGCGAGGCAGCGTGCGCCAGCCGCAACGGCTCGAGCGGATCGGGCGGATGTTCGGGCCGCCCGGAATGGACGTAGCAATAGCGACACGCACGGGTGCATGTGTCGCCGAGAATCTGGAAAGTCGCCGTGCCACGACCCCAGCACTCCGAGATGTTCGGGCAGCGTGCCTCCTCGCAGATCGTGTGGAGTCCTTGGCCGTGGATGAGCTTGCGGACGTCGAAGTAGCGCGAATCCGCGCTCGGAGCACGGACCTTCATCCACTCCGGGCGGCGAGGCCTGTCAGCTACGGGCAGCGAGCTTTGCATGAACCGGTTGCTCCCGGAGCTCCACGCCCGGCTCGGCCGGAAGCTCCTCGAAAGACAGGCTAAAGACTTCCTCGAGAGCCGCGGCGGCGTGGGGCCGCACCTGGCCGACCGTGAGCGGCCGGCGGAGCTCCCGCGCCATCGTCGTGAAGGCCGCGTCCTCGAGCCCGCAGGCCGTGATCCAGCTCGTGAACGGGGCCGGGTCGAGATCGACGTTCAAGGCATAGCCATGCGTCGTCACCCAGCGCGAGATGTGGACGCCGATCGAGCA
>DATHAG010000075.1:0-2615 GCA_035296825.1 Gaiellaceae bacterium
GCTCGGCCTCGCCCGCGGAGCCACCGTGATCTCGTGCCACCACCACACGTCCGCGGCAGGGCGCCTGGCCGAACACACGCTGGCGGCCGACATCATCATCGTGGCGGCAGGCGTCCCCGGGCTCGTCGACGGCGACATGGTCAAGGAGGGCGTGATCGCGATCGACGTCGGCATCAACCCGCTGAAGGACGAGGAGACCGGCAAGACCCGCCTCGTCGGCGACCTCGACTTCGAGAGCGTCGCCCTGAAGGCCGAGGCGATCTCGCCGGTCCCGGGGGGTGTGGGGCCCATCACGGACGTGTGGCTCCTGAAGAACACGGTCGAGGCAGCGCGCTACCGCGCGCAGCTCTAGCTCACTGAGCCTCGACGGCTCGCGTGTCGTCGCGGAGGATCCAGAAGAGCATCGCCTCGTGGTCGCTCAGGTTGCGCCAGCTCGCGACGCCGCTCCGCTCGGCGAGGAGTGTCTCGCCGGCGCGCAGGACCGGGCGCCCCGTGGGCAGCACCACCTGGACGAGCCCGCTCGCGACGGCCACGGCCTCGACGCCCTTGTGCGAGATTCCGGGCGAGCCGGATCCGCCGGGCGGTAGCCGAACGACATAGGCACGGAGCCCCGCCTCCGGATTGTCGAGCAGCGGTAGGAGCTTCGACTCGGCGAGCTCGAGCGGGTCGTGGCGTCGGCCGAGCCGGTAGCCCGGGGCAACATCCCCGCGGAGGAGCTCGTCGAGCGTGATCTCGAGGCGCGCAGTCAGTGTCAGGAGCGTCTCGAGCGAGAGCCCGCGCTGGCCCCGCTCGGCCTGGGAGATCGCGCTCGGCGAGACGTTTGCGAGACGGGCGAGGTCGCTCTGACTCAGATCGCGGTTCAGGCGGAATGCGTGGAGGGCCGCTCCGAGCCGTGCGGCGGCCGGGGCGGCCGTGAGCTCTGGCCTGCCGTCATCGAGCCGGTAGCGGAAGACGTTGCCCTGCACGCCTGCCGGCCGCCCCTCGGCCTTGGAGATCCGAAGGCGATCGTCACCGAGCGCGATCACGCACTGGGTGATCTCCTCGATCTCGCGGCGGAAGTTGCGCGAGTGGCGGCTGGGCACGAACGACCAGTAGGCGATGGCGCCGACCTCGAGCAGATGCGGGCACGTCTTCGAGAAGAAGCGGAGCGCCTTCTCCGCGCCCCAGCGCTCCGTCATCGCCTCCATCGGTTCGAACAGGATCAGGTCGCGCTCGACTGGGCTGCACCTGCGGCTGATTGCAGCGAGGAGGTCCTCCGGCTCCGCCAGAGAAGTGTCCGGCCGCGCGTCGATTACGGTGAAGCTGGGATAGCTCCTCTCGAGCTCGGCGGGGTCTGTCTTGAGCGAAACGAACGCTGCGAGCTGGTAATCGGAGGCCGTTCCGGCGACGGCACGGTAGAACGCGTCGACGGGAGCGTCGTCGTCGGCCTGCCAGACGACGTTGTCGCCCCAGTAAAGACCGCCGAGAGCCTCGTCGAGAGCGGTAATGCCGGAGCTCGCCGTCGATGCGCCGGTCCTTTCGCTCACGAGTGCCTCCGGCGCATCAAAGCACTGCTAAGGAAATTCGTCGCAGCCGACATCCCTGCTTAAGTAGAGCAGGACGCGGCGCCCCTATGTGGTGCGACCCCTAAGTTCGTCTAAGCGCGGCCCTCGCTAGGCCGAAGTCGCTTCGGGCCTCCAGCCGAGTGTGTTCTGGTCGGTCAAGATCGCGGTCGTGCTCACGGTAGCCCGGAGCCGCATCTCCCAGTCGTTGCGCTCACCCTTGCAGGAAGAGCACGCACGGAGGACAGTCCCGTCGTCGAGCGGGAGGTGACCCCAGGCGTTTCGCGAGAGGAGCCCGTCGGCCTGCTTGCGGCCACAGAGAGAGCAATGGAGAAGCAATGTCATGATTCGTTTACTCCTAGATGGTTGGGATTAGCCCCAGGGGCCGATGAATGGCCCGTCGATGTCTGCCGCGGTCAGGATCACCACGATCACGATGCAGAGGATCGAGAGGCCGATCATGAACGGGACGACACGGGGGTCGTGGGACTGTTCCGGTGGAAACTCGATTTGCCGCTCGCGGATCGTTGGTCTCGGGTCAGCCATCGCCGCTCCTTTCTAGTCGCCAGGATCGATTGAAGGACCGGCCAAGGGCTCACGCTCACGCCCCAACGCCGCAGCCGGACCGGCCGGGGCCGGCAACCCGCCTGCTGCGCGGAGCAGTGCCGCCTGTGCTTCGAGCTTTCGCTTCTCGAGCATCACCCAGGCGTACAGCGAGACGATCATCACAATGACACCGAGCGCGGTCATGATGTACGTCCCGGTCGAGTTCTCGGGTCCGAACGTCCAGAAGGCGGCGATGTCCTCGCCCCATTTCTCGAACGGAAAGCTGTCAATCACGGGATCCGCCTTTCCTCGGCTATCTCTTCGCCGTCGTCTGCGCGGCGACGCTGCTCACGCACCGCCCAGCCGCCCAGGGTTCCGAAGACTATGACCATGAACACGACCGAGAACAGGAGCGTGGCCATCGCCTATACCCCCACCCGTGGTGGAGCGCCTTTGTGTGACCCGTCCCTGTTGATTTGCCCGAAGGCTTCGAGCAGGACGGGGGCCGCCTCGACCTCCTGGCCATCC
>DATHAG010000076.1:0-4628 GCA_035296825.1 Gaiellaceae bacterium
GAGCAGTCCGAGCACGGCCGTTGCCTCCTCGATTGAGACCCTGTTGTCGCCGCAGTAGCGAGCGTGCCACCAATCCCGTCCCTCGTTTTCGTCTGCCTGGACACAGCTCCGGTGGCCCCAGGGGCCACAAGCGGCGCCCCCGGTTATTAGCAAGGGGTGATTAGGGGCCTGTAGCTTCCATAGAGATCGCCCCCTGTCGAGGTTTGTTCCGAAAAATCGTCGGCGGGGAATGGGCCTTCTCCGATGCGAGTCTGGAACAGGCATGAAAGCCGTTTGCGACGAGCATCGCGATCACACTGGACCTTTGTGAGCACTTGTATCCCGACGCCTTCACGGATGTCGGCGCCCAGCTCGACGAGCTCGTCCGCGGGAGCCTCGAGAACGGCCGGGTCGGACAGGGGTTGCAAGACGGCTAGGCCGAGACGCGAAATCCCTGCATGAGCTAAGCCCGGCGGAACTGGAGCTCGTGCCAGGACGGCACCGGCGCGAGCTCGAGGAGCGCGCGCCCGCCCTCTGGATCCTGGTACGTGAACTCGCCGGTGGCCTCGTCCCAGGCCACCTCGAGAAGGTTCTCCTTGACGCGGTGGTCGAGCCAGGCGCTACGGAACACCAGCTTGCGGAGCCAGTAGACGAGGGACTCGTCGCCGACCAGTGCCAGGCGCTCCCAGTGGCGGACGAGGTACTCCCCGAGCCCACTCGCCGGCTCGCTGATCTGGCCAGTCTCAGCGAGCTCGACGAGGTCTGCGGTCTCGTCGGCGTCCAGCTCGCCTGGCTCCACGAGGCCGAGCTTCACCGCAGCCGCGTTCACGCGCTGCTCAAAGTCCATCGTGTTGAAGGAGAACCTGTAGCCGAGGAACTCGACCCTGTAATCCTCGCCGGAGAGATAGTTCGCGTCCGCCACTCCTCTGAGGATAACCCCGAAACGTGCCGTCAACGTCAAGGGTCCGTGCGCGTGCCGCGACGCCCCATCTGCGCCGTCCGACCGGCCTCCTACCGTTTGGATCAGATGCAGCAGTGGACATGGACCTTGCGTCCGTGCCCCCGCCCGGAGGTCGTCGAGCTTGCCCGGGTGCTCGGCCTCAGCGAGACGACAGCGAGCGTCCTCGTCCGGCGGGGCTACGGCGACCCCAGAGAGGCGCAGGCCTTTCTCGCCGGCGAGCGGCCGGGACACGACCCCGCGCTCCTGGGGAATATGGCAGAGGCGTGTGACGCGATTCGCCGGGCAGTTGCTGCGGGCAAGCGGATCTGCGTCCACGGCGACTACGACGCCGATGGCATCTGCGCCACCGCTCTCGCCGTCACCGTCCTCCGGTCGCTCGGCGCGAACGTCGACTGGCACCTCCCGAGTCGGTTCGAGGAGGGTTACGGCGTCTCTATCGATACGCTCGTGCGTCTCGCGCGGGAGGAATGCGGCCTCGTCATCACGGTCGACTGCGGCATCACCGCCGTTGTCGAGGTCGCCGAAGCACGGGCGCTCGGGCTGGAAATCATCGTCACCGACCACCACCGCCCCGGTGACGAGCTGCCGGACTGCCCGGTCGTCGCGACTCGCCCTTCCGGCTACCCCTTCCCGGAGCTGTGCGGAACAGGCGTCGTATACAAACTGGCCGAGGCGCTGGTCGGGCCGGAGAAGCTCGAAGAGCACCTTGATCTCGTCGCCCTGGCCACCGTCGCCGACGTGGTGCCGCTCCTGGACGAAAACCGCTGGCTTGTCGCCGCCGGCCTCCGGCGGCTCTCGCGGACGACCAAGCCCGGGCTCCGGGCGCTCATGCAGGCGGCGCGGGTCGATCCAGCCGCGCTCGATGCAGGTTCGGTCGGCTTTCGCCTCGCCCCGCGCCTCAACGCCGCGGGACGCCTCTGTGACCCCGGGGTCGCACTCGACCTGCTCCTGACGGATGACGAGCAGGAGGCGCAGCGACTCGCGGGGGAGCTCGAGACGCTGAATCGCGACCGCCAGGCGGTCGAGGACCGGATCCTTCGCGACGCGGTCCGGCAGGTGTGCGAATGGCCGGAGTCGACGCGCCGCCGGAGCGCCTACGTGATCGCCGGGCCGGAGTGGCACCGCGGCGTGATCGGGATCGTCGCCTCGCGGCTGGTCGAACGGTTCAACCGCCCGGTCGTGCTCGTTGCGGGGACGGATGATGCCTGGGTCGGCTCCGGGCGGTCGATCCCCGCCTTCGACCTTCACGCCGCGTTCGCATCGTGCTCGTCCTACCTCGAGCGCTGGGGCGGTCACCGCGCCGCAGCCGGGCTCTCGATCCGCCCCGAGAACGTCGACGCATTTGCCGAAGCCTTTGCTCTCTACGCCGAGGAGAGGCTCACCGAATCGGAGCTCACGCCGCAGACCGTGGTCGATGCCGTCGTCGACGGACGCGACCTGACGCTAGAGCTCTGCGAGGAGCTCGAGCGCCTCGCTCCGTTCGGGCTCGGCAATCCCGGAGTGACGCTCCTGGCAGCCGGCTGCGAGCTCTCCGAGCTCGGAGCCGTGGGGGAGGGGAAGCACCTGAAGCTTGCAGTCACCGTCAACGGCACGAGGTCCGGCGCGATCGCATTCGGTCAAGGCGCGAAGCTCGATCTCTTCCGTCGCCCGGGGCCGTACGACGTCGCCTTCCGGCTGGGTGCGAACCGATGGAACGGCTCCGTTTCCCCGCAGCTCGTCGTCCGAAAGATCTTCGACACCCCGGAGCGGTTCGTCGAGCTTCGCACCTGGCTTGCCGCCGAATGGCGGAAGGCTCCAGGGGAGCGTGACACGCGGGCGGCGCAGATCTTCGCGGAGCTCGGGCTCGGTGAAGGAGAAGCGAGCTGGCGGCCTCTCGTGGAGTCCGAGGCGTTCATGGCGCTCCTCGAGGAGACGCTCGCGGCGGCTGCTTGAACTGAGGTGAGAAGCACGCGGGCTGAAGGATCGGTCCCCGAAAGCCGAAAGAGGAGGCACACAGGAGGAAGAGACAACGAAGAGCGACCCTTTCGCACGCCTGCTCGGCCGGGAGCCTCACTCGGGGCGCGAGTTTGCGAGCGAGGCCGGAAGCTACACTTCGTCCATGAAGCAGGTCCTCCAGGACAGCCCTGCGCAGCGCCATCAGGAACTGCTCGTTCCGCTCCTCGAGGATGTCGCCGCCTACAACACGGAGCTCGATCGCGAGCTTCTCCAGCGCGCCTTTCTCTTTGCCTCCGAAGCGCACGAAGGCCAGCAGCGGCGGAGCGGAGAGCCATTCATTGCGCATCCGGTCGGCGTCGCACGCGTGCTTGCGGACCTCCGTCTCGACGACTCGACGCTCGCGGCGGCGCTCCTCCATGACGTGGTCGAGGACACCGACGTCACCATCGAGGAGGTGCGAGCGGAGTTCGGCGAGGAGATCACCCGCCTGGTCGAGGGTGTCACCAAGCTGACGCGGATCCACTTCCAGAGCCGCGAGCAGGCCCAGGCCGAGAACTACCGCAAGATGATCGTCGCGATGGCGCAGGACCCGGGCGTCATCCTGATCAAGCTCGCCGACCGCCTGCACAACATGCGGACGATCGAGTACCTCGGAAAGCAGAAGCAGCTGCAGAAGGCGCGCGAGACGCTCGAGGTCTACGCGCCGCTCGCGCACCGTCTCGGTATCCACACGATCAAGTGGCAGCTCGAGGACCTCGCGTTCGCCACGCTGCACCCGCGTCGCTACGCCGAGATCCAGGCGATGGTGAACGAGCGCCGAGGCGACCGCGATGAATTCGTCTCGACCGCGGCCGAGCAAGTCGAGCGAGAGCTCCAGAAGCTCGACATTCCGGCCGAGATCTCCGGACGCGCGAAACACTTCTACTCGATCTACGAGAAGATGGCCAAGCGGGGCAAGGAGTTCAACGAGATCTACGACCTGACCGCGATGCGGGTCATCGTGCAGCGCGACGGCAAGGAGGGGGAGCGCGACTGCTACGGCGCGCTCGGGATCATCCACTCACTCTGGAAGCCGATGCCCGGCCGCTTCAAAGACTACATCGCGATGCCCAAGTTCAATCTCTACCGGTCACTCCACACGACGGTGATCGGCCCGGAGGGGAAGCCGCTCGAGATTCAAGTGCGGACGAACGACATGCACGTGACCGCCGAGTACGGGATTGCCGCACACTGGGTCTACAAGGGCTCCAAGCTCCGAGGGAGCGGGGCCGAGCGGATCGCGTGGCTGCAGCAGCTCGCCGACTGGCAGGAGGAGGAGGCAGACCCACGCGAGCTCATTCGCGCGTTTCCGGAGCTCGCTTCGGACGAGGTCTACGTCTTCACGCCGAAGGGCGAGGTCAAGAATCTCCCGGCCGGCTCGACGCCGATCGACTTCGCGTATGCGGTGCACACGGATGTGGGCCACCGAACCGTGGGCGCGAAGGTGAACAGCCGTATCGTGCCGCTCCACTACCGGCTTCAGAGCGGAGACTTCGTCGAGATCCTGACGTCGAAGCAGCAGGGGCGTGGGCCCTCACGCGACTGGATGTCTCTGGCTGCCTCGTCCCGCGCCCGCAACAAGATCCGGCAGTGGTTCAGCCGCGAGACGCGGGAGGACACCGAACAGCGCGGGCGCGACTCGCTCGAGAACGCCCTGAAGCAGCACAACCTGCCGTACAGGAAGCTCTCGCACTCACCGCTGCTCGCGCAGGTG
>DATHAG010000077.1:0-4094 GCA_035296825.1 Gaiellaceae bacterium
CTGAGCGTCCGCGCGAACGCCTGGCGAGCCGTCGCCCGTTCCAGGCAGGCGATCCGAGGGCACGTGTAGGCGCCGCGTCCGTCCGTTTGCCGGAGCGGATCGAGAGTCAGCATGCCCTGCGGCGCCACGAAGCGAAGAAGCTCGGTCTGCGGGCGCTTGCGGCCGCACCCGACGCAGGTCCTGATCGGTGCGCTCACGATGCAGCGCTCTCGCCCTCCTCGCTCGGCCCGGCGGGCACCTCGACGGTTTCCTCCGTCGCTGTACCGGGGGTCGGGACGCCGTCAACCGCTTCCGGCTCCTCCGTCGCCTCGAGCTCGTGCGGAGCCTCGGCGGCCGGCTCGCTGTCCACTGCGACGGGCTCCTCGGCCGACGTGAGCTCGGCCTCGGTCGCCTCTGTCTCGCTCACATCGCCTTCGACTGCCTCAGCCTCCTCAGGGCCGGCAACCGGGACGGCTTCCTCGGGAGCCGGCGTCTCACCGGCCTCTTCGCGCGCGGCGAGCTCGCGGTGGGCGGGAATGCCGCAATATCGCGAACCCGGAAGCGACGCGTTCGGGCACCGCTTCCCGTTCGAGAGCAACGCGGCGCACCGTCCGGAGAACTCCTCGTCGACACCGCCTCCATATGCGGCGTCGGCCTCTGCCTGCGCGAACTCGGCCTCGGACTGGATGTCGACTTTCCAGCCGGTCAGGCGCGCCGCCAGGCGGGCATTCAAGCCCTCTTTCCCGATCGCAAGCGACAGCTGGTCGTTTGGGACAATGACGGTAGCCTCACGGGAGTCGTCGTCGACGAGCACCTCGCGCACGCGGGCCGGTGAAAGCGCCTTCGCGAGGAACCGAGCGGGCTCGCTGTTCCACGGGATGATGTCGATCTTCTCGCCTCGAAGCTCCGAGACGACCATGCGGACTCGGGAGCCGCGCGGGCCGACGCAGGCGCCGACCGGATCGACGCCCTGGGCGTGCGACTCGACCGCGATCTTCGACCGGTAGCCGGGCTCGCGTGCGACGCCGCGGATCTCGACGAGACCATCTGCGATCTCCGGCACCTCGAGCTCGAAGAGCGTCTTGATGAGCTCGGGGTCGCGCCGCGAGAGGATCACCTGCGGGCCCTTCGTCCCAGACCTCACCTCGGTGATCACGGCCTTGATCCGGCTACCCTGCTCGTAGCGCTCGCCGTCCACCTGCTCGGAACGTGGGAGGAGCGCCTCAACCTTCCCGAGGTCGACGAGCACGTTGTTCCGGTCCCCGGCCTGCTGGACGATTCCGGTCACGACCTCGCTGACGCGGTCGACGTACTCGTCGTACATCATCGCCCGCTCGGCCTCTCGAATCCGCTGCTGGATGACCTGCTTCGCCGTCTGCGCGGCAATCCGGCCGAAGTTCTCCGGGGTGACGTCGGCCCGCTTTACCTGCTCGGAAGGCACGTCCGACCAGTCGATGTCGAGGTCATCGTCCGAGATCAGGGTGTGCGAGCGCTCGCCGTTCTCGATCTCGAGCCGCTCGAGCTCCTCGAGGGTTCGCTCCCGGGCCTCCTCGATGAGGCGGGTCTCGATGTCCGCCGGCAGCTCGATGGAGAACACGCGAAAGTCGCCGTTCCCGTCGATCTCGACCGCCGCATGTCGAGAGGCGCCCGGCGTCTTCTTGTACGCCGCCAGGAGCCCGTCCTGGAGGGCTGCGATCAGTGTCCCCGTTTCGATGCCCTTGTCTCGCTCGATTTCTCTGACGGCTTCCAGAATCTCTCGGCTCATCGCTGCTCCAGACCTTCGTCGATCAGATTTCCCCGCACGATCGTGTCGTAGGGGACCTCGAACTCCCGCTCCCCGGTCGCGATCCTGAGCTGGCGCTCGTCTGCGGCCAAGATCTCCCCCCGGAACCGTCTCCGACCCTCGAGCTCGACCGCGGTCCTGAGCGCGGCCTTGCGCCCGACCGCCGCCGCGAAGTGCTCTGGCTTTCGAAGCGGCCGCGCGAGCCCGGGAGAAGAGACGTCGAGGCGGTACCGGTCGAGGTAGCCGCGGAGCGCGCTCGTCACCTGCTCGCAGAGCGCGTGGTCGACGCCGTCCGGATGGTCGATGTACACGCAGAGCCGCTCGGGGCCGCCGAGCTCGACGGCCACGACCTCGACGTCCGGGAGACGGCTCTCGACCGTCTCCTCGACCTCGCGATGGAGCTCTCGCTCTTTTTCATGGACTTGGGTCATTTTTTGCTGTCCTCTCGCAAAAAATGGGCGCCGCGCGCCCATTTCTCCAAGCGGGGAAATGTGGTCTTGCAAGGATAGCAGCGGTACCGCGAACCGTCGCCGCGCCGCCAGCTGAGGGCTTCAGCGGCGCAGGCCTTCTAGCGCCTGCTGGTAGTCCTGGCTCTGCGGTCTGAAGAACCGGGCCAGCTTGTAGTGCCCGACCGCCTCGTCGCGCCGTCCCTGCTTCTCGAGGCACCGTCCGAGCGCGAAGTGAGCGTAGTGATCGATGGGAGCAATCTCGAGCATCTCGCGGAACTCTTGCTCGGCCTCGGCGAAGCGTCGAATCCGGAAGTACGCGATCCCCAGTGCCTCACGGATCGAGGCTTTCGTGGGTTCGCGCCTCTTGGCCTTCTCGAGAGCCACGGTGGCCTGCGCGTTCAGCCCGGCAGCCAGGTGGTCACGGCCCTTGCGATAGAGGTCGTATGTCGTCTCGGTCATCGCCTCCACTTCTACCCAAGATAGGGGAAGTTGTGCCGCACAACATCTTCGGGATGCGTGATGTCGCGCGTCGGTCCGAGCTCGAGCGCGAAAATCGCCTCGCCGGCCTCCAGGAGGCGCCGCCCAGCTTCCGCAAGCTCGTACGGCGGGCCGGGTAGGCCGTCGAGACCATCCACGAAACGGCCGTCGAGAAACCAGAGCGGGGCGGCAGCGAGCTTGCGCGCTCCCGCACGGTCGTTGGCCTCGCCGCCGAGCGCCGTGACGCGTCCCTCGGAGACGCGCACGGGCGCCCGGTGCCCCAGCTCACCCGGCGGGACGGGGCGCACGCCGAGGCCCCCGGCCGCTTCAGAGGCCGACCAGGCCGCCGCTGCCGCTCCGATGTCGCCTCGGCTGAAAACCGTGTCGGCACCGGCGACGAGGAGGGGTGGCTCCGCGCCTGCGTCCAGAGCCCGCCGCAGGGCATCTGCGGAGCCGTCCGGCGCCGGTTGCCTTGCATACCGGATCGAGAGGCCGAACCCGGAGCCGTCGCCAAGAAGGCTCTCGAGCTGCTCGGCGAGGTGCCCGACGACCACCGTCACCGTTGAGAGACCGGCCACCCGCAGCTCTAGCAGGAGGGTCGCGATCACGGGTCGTCCGTCGATCGGAAGAATCGGCTTCGGCCAGTGCTCCGTCAAGGGGCGTAGCCGCCGCCCCTCGCCGGCAGCCAACACGACTCCGTTGAGCACTAGGACGTGAGCGAGCGAGCGCTGAGCGATCCGCGCAGGCGGCGGCCGAAACCTAACTGGCGTCCGAGCTCGCGGCGCAGGAGCCTTAGCTCTCGCCGGGCGCGGCGAATCGCGGGTCCCGACTCTGCGGGCGGGCCGAACCGGGCCTCCGAAAGGCTGTGGACATATGGATCCGAATCGACGGCGAATTCGCTCTCGACCAGCTCACCGAGCTCGGACAGGGTCAGGCTCGAGGGCGCTTCGACACCCTGGTCGGCTAGATAGCCGACGAGATCGCTGCGACACCCCGACGCGATCCGGCGCGGGTCCTTCGAGGCGAAGCGGAGCTGGCGGCGCGCCATTTTGGCGGCCACCAGCAAGAGGAACCCACCGCCCACGAGCAGACCGACCAGCCGGAGCAGGGCCGCCGCGTCGCCGTCGCCGCTCTCGTCCGTCGTCGCATTCGGGTCGCCGCCGCGCGAGCCCTGCCCGGTTGCGCGGGCCTCGTTTCGCCGGTTCCTGATCGTGCCGCCGCTGTCGTCGGACGTCAGGTTTTCGTAGTACTGCAATCCGAGCGCAGCCGCGAACGCGCCCGGGAGCCCGGCGATCGCGCCGTCCCCCGGGTTGAACGCAGCCGCGGTCGTGGAGTACTCGGCGTCCAGATTTCCCCGTCCCGGCGTGGGGTCGAATGCCAACCAGCCCCGGCCTGGGAAATACACC
>DATHAG010000078.1:0-5849 GCA_035296825.1 Gaiellaceae bacterium
CCTTCGCCATGGATCCCCCCGTCTACCAAGAGGCGATCTACGTGCGCGGCGACTACGACGTCGGGCTGAACTGGGTGCAGCTCGACGGTGACCACGACGTCTTCGGCGACGGTCGGGTCACGATCATCTCGACGCCGGGACACACGCGGGGGCACCAGTCTCTACTCGTGCACCTGGACGGACAGACGGTCTTCCTCCTCGCGGATGCCGCCTACTTGCTCGGCAAGATGCGGGCTCGCAAGCTGCCGGGTGTGCTCTGGAGCCCCGACGCGACGATCGCCACCTGGGATCGGATCGAGGAGATCGAACGCAGCGAGAACGCCCACTTGATGACGACGCACGAGCTTGACTACGAGACGAGCGTCCGACTCGCACCTGCCAGCTGGTACGAGTAACAGGCTGGTTAAGGAAAGGAGCCGGGGACGTCCTCTCTCCAGGGGACCGAAGAGAGCTCCCGGCTCCAACCACTGAGAACCCGGCGAGGGCCCGAGTCTTGCGGCCCGGTCCGAGCTCATTCAGAGAAACGGCTGCGCGAACGTCACCGCGCCGACGACCACGAGTACGACTCCGATGCCGCCAGGAGCCGCGGCTCGGAGAGCCGCCCGGTGAGCCGCGAGCCGATAAAGGCGCCGGGGATCGAGGCCACCGAGCCGACCAGGAGCAGTGTCCAGTCGACTCGCTCGGTGTCGGGCCGCCGGGACGCGAAACGTGCCGAGGATGAGCCCCCCGAGGCCCTGCACCGGGCGCAGGAGAAGAAGCGACGAGCACAAGGAGAGGCAGTCGGACCATGCCGAGGATGAGGGCCGATGCTGCTGCCGAGCAGCGCCACGAGGAAGCACCACGCACCGACCGCGACACGAACGAGCTCGCGGGCCTAAAGGCGCGTGGCGCGACCCCCAGACCCTAGAGGGACTCACGGCCGTCGTATCTGGGCTGTGGCCTCGCGCCAATCACGATGAAACGTAGACCTTCTGGGCCGGCTACGACCTGGCGGGTCGAGGAGGGATCGACGCGCAGGTAGTCGCCCTGCGTGACCGAGACGTCCTCTGCGTCGATCGTGAACGTTCCCTCCCCGGAGAGCACCACGTACACCTCCTCGTGGCCGGTCGCGGTCTCGTCGTGCTCGGTTCCTCCGGCCCCCGGCGGCAAGCGCACCTCGTTCAGGCCGAAGGCCGTCGTCCCGAGAGCCCGGCGCATCTTCATGAACACGCCGCGAAACGATTCGATCGACGAATCTCCCTCATGGAGCAACGTGTAGGCCATCGGAGGACGATACCGCCCCGTCACGGCCGGGTTTGGCTCTGACCAGGAGTGGCAACCCTTCAAAGGTCATGAAGTGGCGACGCGGCGTCGGAGGCCGTCAGATCGAGGACCGCCGCGGCAGCTCCACGAGCGGCATGGGCGGGCTCCCGATCCCGATCGGCGCGAAGGGCGGACTGGGCGGGCTCGGTCTCATCATCACGATCGTCGTCCTCCTCCTCAGTAGCGGGGTCCTCGGCGGTGGAGGCGGCGGCTTCAACGTGCCCAGCCTCGATCCAATCAACCAGATGCCCGGCGCGCAGGGAGAAGGGATCCCGGCGTCCGAAGACCCGGACAGGGACCTGGTGGAGTTCGTCGGTTTCGTCGTCGACGACATCCAGGACTCCTGGGCGCGCGCGTTTGCTGCGGGAGGCCAGAAGTACGAGCCGACCGAGCTCGTCCTGTTCAGCGGCGCCACCCAGTCGGGCTGCGGAGCTGCCTCCTCGTCCACCGGCCCGTTCTACTGCCCGGCCGACCGGAAGGTGTACCTCGACCTCGAGTTCTTCCGGGAGCTGCGAGACAGGTTCGGCGCGCCGGGCGACTTCGCACAGGCCTACGTGATCGCACACGAGTTCGGACATCACGTTCAAAACGTGATCGGCGTCTCGGAGGACGTGCGTCGCGAGCAGCAGGCAAACCCGGAGCAGGCAAACGAGCTCTCGGTTCGCCTCGAACTCCAGGCGGACTGCCTCGCGGGCGTCTGGGCACACTCCGCATTTGAGGAGAACCTCCTGGAGCCGGGCGACATCGAGGAAGGACTTGCTGCCGCTGCCGCGGTCGGCGACGATCGAATCCAGGAGCAGGCCACCGGGCGGATCGACCGCGAGAGTTGGACCCATGGATCGTCCGAGCAGCGCACGACGTGGTTCCGCAAGGGGTTCGACAGCGGCAGCTCGGGCGCCTGCGACACGTTCGAAGGCGACATCTAGTCCAGAAACGAGAAGAGCCGCCCCGAAGGACGGCTCTTCCCTGAGCGACGGTTCCGCGGTCGCTACTTCTGCTTGGAGGGGTCGAGCGCGACCCGGGAATAGGCAGCGGTTCCCGAGAACTGGTCGTACTCATATGCGGTAACCGCGGGCCCCAGCACGTCGACGTTGGTGGCGTCGAGGTAGGGGATCCACGGGACGATCTCCTCCATCAGCTTCTTGTCGAGGTCCTCCCAGCACATCAAGCGCTCGTCGTCCACGAGCTTGGTGCACTCGTCGATGTCGGCGTCGACGCTGGGAAGGTTCGCAACGTTGCCGCTGATGTTGTTCTTCTTCGCGTAGTCAGCCGTGAGCCCCGTCAAGGAGTAGTTCACGTTCCCCTGCGGGAGGATCGACCGGCTGTCGAAGAGAACCATGAACGTCGAGGCATCCGCGTAGTCCTTGCCCCAGCCTGGAACGGCCGAGACCGGGACGTTGCGGGTCGCGTCCTGGATGATCGGGTACGCATCCTCGAACTCCCGCGTGTTCAGCTCGATGCCGATCTTGGCGAACGACTGCTCGATCACGGGCTCCATGTCCGTCCACGGCGGGACGTTCCTGTTCACGAAGAGGACGCCCGAGCACTCGGGCGCATCGCACTTCCCGTCCTGATCCGTGTCGTACTTCGACTGCTTCATCTCTTCCGCGGCCTTTGCGGCGTCGCCGGCCCCGTTCTCGGTCCCGTACGGCGCGTAGTCGTCGAGGTCGCCGTTGAACATCGTGTCCGGCACGATGTGCTCGGCGATCTCACCGCGGATCGGCCCGCCCCAGGCGCGCTGGAGCCCGGCCTTGTCCATGATCAGGTTCGCTGCTTTCCGGACGTGGAGGTCGTCGAACGGCGGCTGCGTCAAGTTCATCGTGATGTACCAGGTGCGATCGCCCGCCTCGGTGTGGAGCCGGTCCTTCAGCTCCGAGGTGGTCGAGTACTTGCGAAGCACGCGGGCTGGAGGCGACTCCTCCTCGCCCTCGAGCTCACCCGCCTCGATCTTGTTGAAGATGTCGTTCGGGTTGGTGTTGATCGTGTACTCGAGCGCGTCCATGTAGCTCGGCCGCGTCCCGTCGGTGGCCGGGTCGTAGTTCGGGTTGCGGACGAACATCATCCTGCGGGTCGGGTCGTTGCCCTTCGCCGGCTTGATCGTCTTGCAACTCGAGATATCGACCTCGTCCGAGCCCTCGAGCATGTAGGGGCCTGAAGACACGACATTCCGGCCGTACTCGCCGGCCTTCGTGAAGCACTTGCCGACTTCCTCGGGGATCGGTCCGGCCGCAGGCATGCTCAGCCGGAACAGAAAGTCCCCCGTCGGCTGCGTCAGTGTGAACTTGATCGTCTTATCGTCGGGCGTCTCGATGCCCGAGATCGTCTTGGCGTCGCCGGCCGTGAACTCCTCCATGCCCTTGATGACCGTGTAGTAGAAGCCGTACTGGGCCACGAGCGCCTCGGTGCCGATGCGCTCGAAGGCATAGGCGACGTCTCTCGACGTCACGTCGCGGTTCACGGGCGGGGAGAACTTGACGCCGTCCTTCAGGGTGAACGTGTAGGTGAGGCCGTCCTCGGAGACCTCGCCCATGTCGGTGGCAAGATCGGGAACGACCGCGTTCCCCTCGGCACCGCTTTTGTGCTCGTAGCCGACGAGCGTCCTCACGAGCAGGTTGTTGAAGAGACCGAGATCGGTCCCGAGATACTCGCCCGTCGGGTCGAACCCGCCCGTATGGTTGAACTGCGTCGTCGAGATCCGGTAGGTGCCGCCCTTGGTGGGCTCGCCACCGCCCGAGTCTCCTGTCGTGTCGCCGCTTCCTGACGGCTCGTCGTCTCCGCCGCACGCGGCGGCCATGAGAGCCAGGGCACACGCAGCGACGACGAGCGCAAGCAATCTGCGTCGTTTCATCGACCCCTCCTGTCTTGTGGCATGGAAATTGAAGCCTTCGTCATGGCCGTCATTCACCGGTCCTTTCAGCCGCGAGAATCCCCGCGGAATTCGGTGGGCGATCTCTGACCAATTGACGAGGCGACCGCCGCACGGTTAGCCTCGCGGTGCTGTCGCTTCCTTATCGCGGCATTAACCGCTCTACTCCACCGGAAGGAGAGCGATCATTTCTTCGGTCTGACGCTCGAGGCAGTCGGACACCTTGACGCAGACCTCCTGCGCCGCGGCGACGAAGGAGTGCACGGAAGCGCTAACAGATCTCTCGGCGTGCCAAATGATCGAGACGAGGCGAACGGGGCCATCTTCGCCCAGGCCGTATAGCTCGGTGGCCGGGTCGGACAGGTCGAGTGAGAGGCGCGGGATGAGGGCGGCACCGAGACCCGCAGCCACGGCGCCCTGCAAGGTCTCGTTGTGGTCGGAGCTGAGGATCACGTTCGGCTCGAAGCCGCGCGATCGCAGGAAGTCGATCACCTCCCGGGTGGCGCCGCAGCTGCGGAAGCAGACAAGCGGCAGCTTGCGACCCCCGTTCGTGCCGTTGCCGCGGAACGTGGCAGACCCCCCGCCTGCCGGGATCACGAGCAGGAAGGGGTCTTCCAGCAGGAGCGCCGACCGGAAGGGCCCGTCCGGCAGCGGCTCGATCGCGAACGCGAGATCGAGCTCGCCACGCTCCACCTGACTCACCAGGTCGACGTCCGTCACAGACTCGATCAACTCGATCTTGACGTCCGGATGGTCGTCGA
The DNA here is from genome assembly GCA_035296825.1 of Gaiellaceae bacterium. GTDB lineage: Bacteria > Actinomycetota > Thermoleophilia > Gaiellales > Gaiellaceae > DASQGA01. The sequence continues at coordinate 4,930 of DATHAG010000078.1, forward strand.
GGAACCGGCGCAGCACCTCTGGGAGGATTCGCGCACCGGCACTCTGGAAGCTCCCGACGCGGAGTGTTCCAATCGCGCCGGTGGCGAGAGCGTCCATGTCCGCCTCGGCAGCCGCGATCCGAGATCCAATCGCGTGTGCGTGCCCGAGCAGCACCTCGCCGGCCTCGGTCAGCGACACCGCTTTCTGGCCTCCCGGGCGCTGCACGAGTTGCTGGCCCACGATCCGCTCGAGCGCGGCAATCTGCTGGCTGACAGCGGATTGCGTGTAGCCGAGCGAGGTCGCGGCGCGGCTGAACGACGAGCCGGTCGCTACTGCTTCTAGCGCAGCGAAATGCCGTAGCTCGATTCCGTGCTTCAGCCATTCGCGGGTCGGAATCTTGAGCATACGCAGCCGCCCCCATCCTCTCGAGGATTTGGAAAACGACTCGGGCTTGCCTGCCCCGATCGGCCCTCAGGGTCGTAGCCGAAAGCCGCCTGTCACTGGGTGTGACGACAGATCGAGGTCTCCGGTTAGATCGACGACCGCATCACCGTTGTTTGCGGCTCCCTTCCGCCGGTTAAACGTCCTCTGCGATGCCGCAGATCGGATACGCGCTCTCGTCGGAGGAACACCCCCCGAACGACCTAGTCGGATTTGCTGTGCTGGCTGAGGAGGCCGGGTTCGGCTACGCGCTCATCTCGGATCACTTTCACCCTTGGGTGGATGCCCAGGGCGAGAGCCCGTTCGTCTGGAGCGTGATCGGCGGGATTGCGCGGTCAACGGACCGGCTCCGTCTCGGAACGGGCGTCACCTGCCCAACGATGCGGATCCATCCGGCAATCGTGGCGCAAGCTGCCGCAACGTCCGCTGCGATGATGCCCGGCCGATTCTTCCTCGGTGTCGGGACAGGCGAGAACCTGAACGAGCACATTTTTGGCGA
>DATHAG010000079.1:0-6237 GCA_035296825.1 Gaiellaceae bacterium
CGCGTAGTACTCGCACTGGATCGGGACGAGAACACGGTCCGCGGCGGCCAGGGCGTTCACGGTCAGGGGCCCGAGCGAAGGCGGGCAGTCGACAAAGACGAACGAGTACGCCTCGCGAGCCGGCCGGAGAGACTCGCTGAGAAAGGTCTCGCCGTCACCGAGCCTGGCGAGCTCGACGACTGCCCCCGCTAGCTCGGGGCGGGACGGCACCAGGTCGAGGTTCGCAAACCGCGTTGAGTGGGCGAGCTTCTGGACCGAGGCGCCATCGAGCAGGTCGTAGGACGAGGTCCCGTTCACGCGCTCGCCGAGGCCCGACGTGGCATTCGCTTGCGGGTCGAGGTCGACGACGAGCGTTCGCTCGCCGGCTTCCGCGAGGCAGGCGGCCAGGTTGACGGCGGTCGTGGTCTTGCCGACGCCGCCCTTCTGATTCGCGAGCGCGAAGACCGTGCCGGGCACCCTCCCAGGCTACTCAGGCAAGCGGACGTTTCTTTGCAGCTCCGGGCCGGCGGGGAAACTCCTCCGGGGTCGGCTCGACCTTCTCGACGACGACCAGGTGCCGACGCTCGGAGCCGGCGACCGGCTGCACACGAGGTATCCGGCCCCCGAGGCGTGCGGCAACTCGCTCCAGCCCGGCCCCGGGCTCACCCGTGTAGAGGACCGCGCGTCCTCCCACGGCCACCAGCGGCAGGCACCACTCGAGCGCAACCGCAGGCGGAGCCAAGGCTCGGGCAACTGCCGTACCGTAGGCGTCCCTTCCCGCGCTGCGGCCGTGCTCCTCGGCACGCGCACACACAACCGACACGTTCGCGAACGCTGCCGTGTGCTCACGCAGGAAGTCGCATTTCCTCCCGTTCGACTCGAGGAGCACAACCTGAACTTCCGGGAGGACGGCGGCGAGCGGGATCCCGGGGGAGCCACCGCCGGAGCCGACGTCGACGAGGGGTCCGCGCTCAACGAGCTCGCGGCCGGCAAGCGCCTCGCAGAGAAGGACACTGCGCGCCTCTTCGAGGTCCGTAAGAGCGGTGAGGCCGGGCGTCAAGACGAGGCCGCGAAGCCACTCCTCGAGCCGCGCGTCCTCCTTCACTCCGCGGGGCGAACGACGACGAAGCGGTTGGGCTCGTTTCCGTCGCTCTCGGTCTCGACTCCGCCGAGCTCCTTCAGGTAGACGTGGACGATCTTCCGCTCGACCGAGCTCATTGGCTCGAGCTCGACAGGGGCACCGGTGCGTACCGCGTCGCGTGCCGCTCGCTCGGCCAAACGCTCCAGTGCGTTCTGGCGGCGGGCCCGGTATCCGGCTGCGTCGATCACGACGCCAGGGCGTGCGCCCGGCTCCAGGCCTTTCATGAGGACGGCGTTGGCGAGGTATTGAATGGCGTCCAGGGTCTGCCCGCGCTTTCCAATCAGAAGCCCGAGCTCCGAGCCGCCGAGGGTCGCCACGATCCCGTCTTCGCTCTCGGCGATCGACACAGTGACCGGCACCCCGAGAGCCCGGCAGATCCGGTCGAGGAGCTCGCGGACGCGGGCAGGGGGGGTGCCCGCCTCCTCATCGGGGGGAGCCCCCGAGGGCGGCGCTTCATCGAGGGAAGCGATCACCCGGGCAGGCGTGAACCCGACACCCAGAAGCCCCCGCTCGCCTTCCGAAACGACGGCGAACTGAACCTTGCCCTTGTCGAGCCCCGGATAGCGTTGCTCGAGATCTCGGAGCGCGGCCCACTTCGCCTCGCCGACGGTCTCGCCGGTCGCCTCGACCTGAAGCCCGCCCTCGGCCTCCTCGGTCATCTTCGGGCGGAGCCGCGCTTCTTCCGGCGGCGTACCCGCTGCGCGCCGGTCTGCGATGCCTTTTGCTGGGCAGGACCGGGCTTCGGAGTGGGGCCGCGGGACTTGGCCCCGTTACCGCCGTCGTCGCCCGGCGGTTTCCGCTCGGTTCGTGAGCTGCGCTTGGGTGCCGGTTGCGGGCGAGGCACGAGGCGTCGCGTGATGAGGCCCTGGCCCACCGTCCAGAGGTTCGTGGTCGTCCAGTAGAGCATCAGGCCCATCGGGAAGTTGACGATGAAGAAGATGAAGATGATCGGAAGCGCCATGAAGAGATACTTCTGGCGCTTGTCCATCGTGGCCGACATGAAAAGTGTCGACGCAATCTGGCTACCGACATAGAGCACGAGCAAGAGCAGGCCGGAGTAGTTCGGGCCGGTCAGGTGCTCGCTGATGTTGTCGGTGATGCTCGGGACGATGTTCAGGAAGCCGAGATCCGAGCTCGGGTACTTTGGGAAGACCTCCTTCTCGAAGTCCTTGAGGACGTAGAAGAGCGAGATGAAGATCGGGATCTGGAGGGCGATCGGGAGACACGAGGTGAGTGGGTTCACCTGGTTTTCCCGGTAGAACTGCATCACCTCTTCCTGCTGGCGCTTCTTGTCGTTCTTGTACTTCGCCTGCAACGCCTTCAGCTCCGGCGCCAGGATCTGGAGTTTCTGCATCGAGCGGATCTGCTTCACCGTCAACGGCACGAGCACGATCCGCACCATGAGCGTGAGCACGATGATCGCGAACGCCCACGAAAGCCCGACAGACGAATGGAGCCACTCGAGGAGCGCGGTGAGCGGCTCCTCGATCGGCTCGAGGATGGCGAAGAGGCCGATCACGAGCGGGCCCCGAAAATCGTCTGGTCGTGCGCGTAGTCGACGCCTCCGTGGCTCCACGGATTGCAACGAAGGAGGCGCCACGTAGCGAGCACGATGCCGCGTGCGAGCCCGTACTCCCGGAGCGCGTCGAGTGCATACTGTGAGCATGAGGGGTGGTACTTGCAGCGAGCCGGTAGGAGCGGGCTGAGCAAGCGCTGGTAACCCCTGACGAGAAGGCGGGGGATCGCGGTCATGTTCTCGCTCCCCGGTCGGCGCCCTCGGCGAGGCGGAAAACCTCTCCCACACGTTCCCCGAGCCACTCGAAGCCGTTGGCCTGCGCCGCCTCCGCGAGCCCCGGGCGTGCGATCAGGACGAAGTCCCGCCCGCGAGGCAAGCTTCCCTCGAGTTCCTCGAACGCTGCACGCAGCCGGCGCTTGACGCGGTTTCGCTCCACAGCGTCGCCCACCTTCCTCGAGACGGCCAGCCCAAGGCGCGATTCCTCGTCCACCTCGTCAGTGCGCAGGAAGGAGTAGAGGACGAGGTAGCGCGTCGAGACGGACCGGCCCTGGCGGTAGACAGCGTCAAAGTCCCGCGAGCGCGAGAGCCGATTGCGGCGCTTCATGCCCCTCGAGGCCGGCGCCTCAGGCGGAAAGCCGCTTGCGTCCCTTGGCACGGCGGCGCTTTAGGATCGCGCGGCCTGCCCGGGTCTGCATTCTCGCGCGAAACCCGTGCCGGCGCTTCCTCCGGCGGACGTTCGGTTGAAAGGTTCGCTTCACGAATAAGGCCCAAAGAAGAGGCCGCTTCGGGCGACCGCAGCCAGTATAGAGAAGCCCCGAAGCAGTCGGCGAGGAACGTTTTTCGGGTCCCCACAATCCACAGCCCCGAATGGGCTTGCGGAGCCGCGAAAAGGAGAGTTTTCCACACTGTGGAGACGGCTGTGGATAACCTAAGAATCCCTGCACATTAGGTCTTTTTTTGCAAGGATTGGTCGTCTGGCGGCCCGTTGTAAGACGCAGTTGGCGCTGCTATAGTCGCCGCTCCCGGAAGTCAGGCTAGGAGCGAATCGAGCGGGTGGAGCGTCCTGTAGAGCTGAGCGCGGAACTGCTGTGGACCGAAGTTGCCGCGCGGCTCCGGGACGCACTGAACGACACAACCTTCCAGACGTGGTTTGACGGCGCGTCGGCCGATGAGTTCGAGGGCGAAGCGTTCGTCGTCGTCGTTCCGAACGACTTCACGCGCGAGTGGATCGAGGGGCATTTCCTCGGGCTCGTCGAGGCTGCCGTCGCAGACGTGACCGGAGAGGAACGACGCGTTCGCGTCGTCGTTCGGGAAGGAGCGCGCGCGCGCGAGACCGGACAGGCGAGCACCGCGCCCGCGCGGCGGCCCGACGGGATGAACCCGAAGTACACCTTCGACTCCTTCGTGATCGGCTCGTCGAACCGCTTCGCTCACGCGGCCGCGCTGGCGGTCGCCGAGGCGCCGGCTCAGGCCTACAACCCCCTCTTCATCTACGGCGGCACAGGGCTCGGCAAGACCCATCTCCAGCAGGCGATCGCCGCCTATGTGACCGAGCACGCCGGCGACCTCGCTGCCCGCTACGTCACGAGCGAGACCTTCATGAACGACTTCATCAACTCGCTCCGCGACAAGAGGATCGAGGGCTTCAAGCACCGGTACCGCCACTACGACGTTCTGCTGATCGACGACATCCAGTTCTTCGAGGGCAAGGAGCGGATCCAGGAGGAGTTCTTCCACACGTTCAACGCGCTCTACGAAGCCGGCCGACAGATCGTGATCTCCTCCGACCGGCCGCCGCGCGACATCGCAACGCTCGAGGCCCGCCTCCGTTCCCGGTTCGAGTGGGGCCTGATCACGGACATCCAGCCTCCCGATCTCGAAACCCGGATCGCAATCCTGCGGAAGAAGGTGAAGGTCGACGGGATCCACGTCCCCGACACTCAGGTCCTGAGCTTTATCGCCGGCCGCATCTCCACGAACATCCGGGAGCTCGAAGGCGCTCTGACACGGGTCGTCGCCTTCTCCTCGCTGACCGGGCGCCCGATGACAGTCGAGCTCGCCCAGGAGGTGCTGAAGGACGTCTTTCCACAGGGCGACGTGCCCGAGATCTCCGTCGAGCGGATCCAGGAGACGGTCATCGACCGGTTCGGCATCACGATGCAGGAGTTGACCGGCGAGCGGCGTTCGCAGTCCATCGTGTATCCCCGCCAGGTCGCCATGTACCTCTGCCGCGAGCTCACGGATAGCTCACTGCCGAAGATTGGCAAGAAGTTCGGCGGCCGCGATCACACAACGGTCATTCACGCCACCTCGAAGATCGCACGGCTGCTCCAGGAGGATCGCAGCGTCTACAACCTCGTCCAGGAACTCACCGCCCGGATCAAGCAGGTTCGTTGATAACCCACTGTGGACAAGCGCGCGAAACTGAGGGAACTTCCTTAAGCCTTCTGCGCCCTGTGCAAAGGACGCTTTTCTCCACACAGAGGACCCCCAGGCCCAGATGCCCGAATAACAGCATTGGAGCCGCGGAGCGCCGTCTTCCCCAGCGTGCACACTCCCTATGACTATGACTAGAGGTTTTCTTAAATGACTTCTATGGATACCGTGGTCGCCACCCGCATGAAGGTGACCTGTCCGAGAGAAGAATTTGCCCAGAAGTTGGGGGTCGTCGGACGCGCCGTCTCCTCCCGGACGAGCGTCAACATCCTTACCGGCATCATGCTTCGGGCCGAAGACGGCCGGCTCTCGCTCGCTGCCACCGACATGGAGATCTCCCTCCGCGTCACGCTTGACGCCCAGGTCGAGGAGGAAGGCTCCGTTGTCATTCCAGGCCGCCTTCTTGTCGACATCGTGCGCCTTCTGCCCGCCGGTGAGGTGACGCTCGAGCACAGGGCCGAGGAAGGAATCGCGCACCTCGTCTGCGGTTCGGCCTCCTACGGGCTCCACACCTACAGCCCCGATGACTTCCCGAGACTTCCTGAAATCGCCCCGGACGAGAGTTTCTCGATCGAACGGGCGGCGCTCCTGGACACGATCATGAAGGTCGGCCGCTCCGCGTCAAGGGACGAGTCGCGACCGGTCCTGACCGGCGTGCTGGTTCGCTTCGAGGCAGGGAAGCTGATCATGGCTGCAACGGACTCGTACCGGCTCAGTGTGAAGGAGACGGAAATCAACGAGGGTCCAGCCGGCGAGATCGAGGCGATCGTTCCGGCCCGAGCTCTCTCCGAACTTGCGCGAATCGCGCAGGCCAGCGATGCCGAGTCGCTCACCGTCGGAATTCAGGAGAACCAAATCGTCTTCGGCGTCGACGACGTATGGCTGACCGCCCGGCGGATCGACGGGCAGTTTCCGAACTACCGCCAGCTCCTTCCGGAGACGTTCGAGGCCGAGGTCGAGCTTCCCCGCGAGGAATTGCTGGACGTCGTTCGGCGGACCGGTCTCATGGCCCAGCGGAAGTCTCCACTCCGCCTGCGGTTCGAGGAAGGCCAGCTGACGATCTCCGCACAGACCCAGGACGTCGGCGAGGCGCACGAATCGCTGCCTGCCGCGTACACGGCCGATCCGATCGAGATCGGATTCAACGCGGAGTTTCTCCGCGACG
>DATHAG010000080.1:0-2944 GCA_035296825.1 Gaiellaceae bacterium
CGGCGCGGGGCGCCCGGGTCGTGTGGGAATCGACTCCGGATGGCCGTGGCAGGGTCACGGAAACGGTCAAGGAGAGCGAGGCCGACCGCTTCTCGACGCAGGTCTTCGAGGAGGCGCTGGCGGGCAGCCAGACGCTCCGCGTGCTGCCCTCGAAAGACGGCAATGAAGTCGAACTGAGCGTTGCCGAGCTGAGCCTCGAGTACGAGCTCGCGAAGTGGGGCCCCCTCCGCGGCCTGGCCGACGCGATCTTCATCCGCCGCGCACTACGCGACGCCCTCCGCCGAACACTGCGCCGCTTCGCAATCGAAGCCGAGGAAGAAGCCCGCCTCGCCTAAGCGTCCTGCCTAAGGCTTGCAGAGCAAGCCCTATCCAGGACGCTCTGAAGGAGGGAGCAGCGGGCGGAGCTCGGCGAGCATGAACGTTGGATCCTCCGTTACGTCCGCGTAGCCATACCTGCGGAACTCGTCGCCCCGGGCTCGCGCCTCGCGCTCGCGGCGGCGGTCCTGCTCCCACGCGTGGCGCGAGTTGTGGAACCGGTAGCCGTCGAGCTCGACGGTCAGCCGTTGGTCCGGCCAGCGGCAGTCGACGCGACGCCCGCCCGCCGGGCGGTTGGTGACCGGGAGCGGCAGGCCTTCGGCGCGCAGGAAATCGAGGAACAAGGCTTCGAGCTTGCTGAGCGTCACGTGGACGTCTCCGTGGATGATCCGGCGGAGCTTCTGGGCGCCGGGGCTGGTCGGCCGTCCGGCGAGCACGGCCTCCACCGCGGCCGGCGTGGTGCGATAGCGGACGCCGGCCTCGTGGCAGGCGCGTGCGAGTGCGTCCGCCGGAAGCTCGGCCGCAACGTCCACCAGGGTGCGGGGGACAGTGGTGACCGGAATACCGCGGAACCGCGTCGTATCCCGAGCTTTGAGTGAACGGCAGCGGTGGGCCTTGACTCCCTCAATGCGCCGTTCGCTCCGCGCCGTGACCTCGGCTATCGGAGCCGTGCCCTTCAGAAGTCCATAGAGGTGCGCAGCCGCCAGACCGCTGAGAAGCGCCCTCTCGCCGGCGGCGAAGACGGCGGCCAGGTAGGTGGCCTCGATGCTCGGCGCTCGGTGCCCGACGCGATAGACGCCGGGGTGCTCGCGAAGTAGGTCGCCGCGTTTGAGTCGCGACGCGATCTCCTGCCGCGTCACGCCGCCGGCGAGGAGCTGCAGGCGGGTGACGACCCCGTGTGTGGCTTCGGCCGTCAGTGCGAGTTTTTCTTCAACCGTCCTGGATTGGGCTTGCACATCAAGCCTTAAGCAGGACGCTCCACGAATTCGCCCCCGGGTCGCGGGGCTCCGATAGCCTGCGCCGCCATGTTCGTCTTCAAAGCGGCCGTCGTCGGGGCGGGCACGATGGGTGGTGAGATCGCGCAGGTCGTGGCGTCCGCCGGCATTCCGGTGCTCCTGAAGGACGTGAAGCAGGAGTTCGTGGACACCGGCCTCGAGAAGGCCCGTCAGGTGACCGAGGCGCAGCTCAGCAGCCTCGTGAAGAAGGAGAAGATCACCCAAGAGGACGCCGACCGGCAGCGCGAGGAGATCCTCGGCCGCATCACGGGCACGACCGATTACGAAGCCTTCGGCGATGTCGATTTCGTCATCGAGGCCGTTCCGGAGCGGATGGAGATCAAGCAGCGGGTCTTCGCCGAGCTCGACGAGGTCACCCCGGGCCACGCAATCCTGGCGTCGAACACCTCGTCGCTGTCCATCACCGAGATGGGCGAGGCCACCCTGCGGCCCGACAAGGTATGCGGCTTTCACTTCTTCTACCCGGCGTCGATGATGCGGCTGATCGAGGTGATCGAGGGGGACGAGACCTCCGACGAGACGCTCCAGGCGGCCTCGAACTTCGCCCAGGCGATCCGCAAGAGCTCCGTTCGCTGCGGCGAGGTGCCCGGCTTCGTCGTGAACAGGATCCTCATCTCGGCGATGTCCGAGGTGTGGCGGGTCACCGAGGAGGAGGACCTTGACGTGAAGGAGGTCGACAAGGCGATCCAGGAGTCGGGCACGGTGCCGATGGGCCCCTATTACCTGACGGATCTGCTCGGACTCGACACGGCGTTCCACACGGCAGAGCACCTGCACAACTCGTACGGCGGCGAGCGCTTCTACGTTTCGCGGCGCATGAAGGAGCTCGTCGAGGCCGGAGACCTCGGCCAGAAGACCGGGAAGGGGTTCTATGAGCACGGCTAGCGCGTCGGGGCTCGGCACGATCGTCGAGCGGATGGGCCTGAAGACCCTGGTCGAGTCCTGCCTCGTGCTCGAGGAGGGCGTCTCCTCGGCCAAGGACATCGAGATGGGGATGATGATGGGAGCGGGCATCCTCCCCGGGCCGTTCTCACGCGCGGACGAAGCCGGCCTCGACACGATCCTCGAACAGCTGCAAAGAGCGCAGACGGAGTGGGGCGACGCCTTCGAGCCGCCCCCGGTGCTCAAGCGGCTGGTCGCGCAGGGGCGCCTGGGGAAGAAGACAGGCCAGGGCTTCTTCCCCTACCCGCAGGCGGATCCCGGCGACCAGCGCGAGACCGTCCTGCTCGAGACGCGCGGCCAGATCGCGATCGCCTGGCTCAACAAGCCGCCCGCGAACCCCCTCTCTCCGCAGGCCGTCAGGGACCTGATCGACCTCTGGGAGTCGGTGGACGGCAAGCTGCGCGCGCTCGTGTTCGCCTCGTCCAACATCTTCACCTTCTGTGCGGGCGCCGACATCAAGGAGTTCACGAAGATGTCACCGGACGCCGAGGGCGCGGAGCTCGTGGCGTCGGCCCACCGCTTCATGCGGGCGATGGGGCAGTCCTCGACCGCCACGATTGCCGCCGTCAACTCGATCGCCTACGGCGGCGGCTGCGAGCTTGCGATGGCGTGCGACTTCCGGATCGCGGCCGAATCGGCGACCTTCGGGCAGCCGGAGATCAACCTCGGGA
>DATHAG010000081.1:0-2718 GCA_035296825.1 Gaiellaceae bacterium
CCGCAAGCACACCACCAAGCGCGACCGCGAAGCCGTCCGCCACCACTACGACGTCGGCAACGATTTCTTCTCGCTCTTCCTCGACGACTCGATGACCTACTCCTGCGCGATCTTCTCCCGCGGCGCGAAGACCCTCGAGGAGGCCCAGGAGACGAAGCTCGAGCTCGTCTGCACGAAGCTGGCGCTCCAGCCGGGCGAGCGTCTGCTCGACGTCGGCTGCGGCTGGGGCAGCTTCGTAATGCACGCCGCGCAGCGCCACGGCGTGGAGGCCGTGGGGATCACGCTCTCGGAGAACCAGGCCGAGCTCGCGCGCAAGCGGGTCGCCGACGCCGGCCTCTCGGACAAGGTCGAGATCCGGGTCCAGGACTATCGCGAGCTCGCCGGCGAGGGCTTCGACGCCGTCGCTTCGATCGGAATGGTCGAGCACGTCGGCGAGTCACAGATCGACGTCTACGCCGAGCAGCTCGCCTCGATGCTGAAGCCCGGCGGGCGACTCCTGAACCACGGGATCTCTCGCCTGAAGCACGGCAACATCGAGGGCGGGCCTTTCTCAGAGCGCTACGTCTTCCCCGACGGAGAGACCACTCACGTCTCCCGGGTGATCCTCGCGCTGGAGCGCGCGGGGTTCATCGTTCAGCACGTCGAGGAGTTCGGCTCCGACTACGCCGAGACGCTGCGGCACTGGATCGCCAACCTCGACGACAAGATCGAGCGGGCCGAGGAGCTCGCCGGCCCGGAGCGGTTGCGCGTCTGGCGGCTCTATCTGCGGGCCGCTCGAAACGGCTTCGAGATCGACTTCACCTCCGTCTACCAGGTCCGCTGCCGGCTCGGCTCGAGTTAGCACGATCCGCCATTGCGCGGCGCAGCAAGCGCCCGTGTTTCCGTCCTTCAGGCTGCTACCGTGCTACCCCGTTAGGCCGGATACCCGGCGAAGTTGTGCCTCGCAGCTCGGAGTCGTTGCATCCGCACCCTCCGCGTTCGCAGCACACGTAAGAGGAGGCGAGATGCCTACCGGAACCGTTAAGTGGTTCAGCAACGACAAGGGCTACGGGTTCATCACACCCGACGATGGCTCGAACGACGTATTCGTTCACTTCAGCTCGATCGAGGGGGACGGCTACCGTTCGCTCGAAGAGGGCGCGAAGGTCGAGTACGAGACCGAGGCAGGCCCCAAGGGCCCCGCGGCGACGGGTGTGAAGCAGGTCGCGTAAAGCGATCCCAAGCTTCTGAACCGTTTGAGAGCGGCCCCGCAAGGGGCCGCTTTCTTTTTTGCCCGAACCGCGCGGTTCCCCTGGATAGGGTGAGCCGGTGGCTACTTTCTGCCTGATCCATGGCGCCTGGCATGAGCCATCCTGCTGGGATCGACTGACGCCGCTCCTCGAGAGCCGCGGCCACCAGGTTCTCGCGCCCGACCTGCCTCTGCACGATCCCGACGCCGGATGGGAGGATCGGGTGCGCCCCGCGGTGGATGCGCTCGCGGAGGCCGAGGGTCCCGTCGTGATCGTCGGTCATTCGCAGGGGACCGGGTATGCGGCGCTCGTCGCGAGCGAGCACCCTGACGCGCAGCTCGTCTATCTCTGCCCGAGGCTGGGCGGCTTCGAAGAGCCGGCGGGCGCGCCGCCGAAGTTTCGCGAGGGCTTTCCATTCCCGCCCGACCGACCCGACGGCACCAGCGTCTGGCACCCAGACGCCGCAATCGACGCGATGTATCCGCGCCTCGATCCGGCGGACGCGCGGGCGCTGGCGGAGCGCCTGCGCCCGATGGCGATGCCCTCAGCCGAGTTCCCGTTGAACGGACAGCCCCCCAACCCGACTGCGCTCATCTATGCCGCCGACGACGAGTTCTTCGAGCCCGCCTGGGAGCGATTCATGGCGAGGGAGCTGCTCGCGGTTGAGCCCATCGAGATTCCCGGCGGTCACTTCCCGATGGTCGAGGCCCCGGGCTCGCTCGCCGAGCTGCTCGATCGCCTGGCGGAGAGCACCGCCTCCGGCGTCAGTCGGTCAGATTGATCGTCTGATCGAGGCCGGTCACGCGCAGGACCTGCGCGACCTGCTCGCGGACGCCCCGGAACGAGAGCCGGTTCGAGTCGGCGTTCGAGGCGGCCTGAGCCTCCAGCAGCAGTCTGATTCCGCTCGAGTCGATGAACTCGAGCCGATTGAGGTCGAGGACGACCGGCTTGCCGTCCTCGGCGGCCATCGCGGCGAGAATCGGCTTGCGAGCCTCATCGACGTTGCTCAGGTCCATCTCGCCGATCAACCTGATCACCAGACCGTCCGTGGTCTGCTCCTGCTCAACCCGGAAAGCGGGTTGCAGTAGTTCACTCATCTCGAATCCCTTCGTCTCGGTGCGGGGCTAGTCGAGGCTCTGCGCGACTCGCCAGGTGACGGGAGCGCCGAGATCGGTCCAACATGCCGGTGTAATCAAGTTTCTTTCGACCCTTGCGCCGGCAAGACCAGTGTAGCCCCTTGAGCGCGCTACGCTCAATGTGAGGCTTGCTTCCAGACGTAGGTCGGGCGGCGGTTTCCTACCAAGCGCGAAGAATCGGTCGAAGGGGCTCGACCGCAGGCTTCCCGCCGGACCGCCATCACTCGATGAAAGGAACACCGACGTGGAAGCAGAACAAACCTCATCCGTTCAGGAGAAGGGAGAGCTGCTTGCCTCGTTGACGCGTGAGCTGATCGGCCTCCACAAGCGCTACTACGGTCGCGGCGCGACCA
>DATHAG010000082.1:0-5252 GCA_035296825.1 Gaiellaceae bacterium
CCGCGGGCGAGTGCGACCTCTGGCTTGGTGCTCCCGACCCGGAACTTCAGCAGAACCACAGGAAGGGGCACTGATGGCCCGTGAGAACCTCGGCACCAAGTGCCGCAACTGCCGCCGCGAAGGGCTCAAGCTCTTCCTGAAGGGCGAGCGGTGCCTGACCGAGAAGTGCTCGGTGGAGCGCCGAAGCTATCCGCCGGGTGAGCATGGCCGCGGCCGCATCAAGCAGTCCGAGTATCTGCTCCAGCTCCGCGAGAAGCAGAAGGCCCGCCGCTACTACGGGATTCTCGAGAAGCAGTTCCGCGGCTATTACAAGAAGGCGTCGCGCCGTTCGGGGATCACCGGCGAGGAGCTTCTGCGGATGCTCGAGACCCGGCTCGACAACGTTGTCTACCGGCTCGGGTTCGCGGCCTCCCGCGCACAGGCCAGACAGCTGATCCGCCACGGGCACTTCCAGGTGAACGGCCGCCGGGTCAACATCCCGAGCTTCCAGGTGCGGCCCGACATGATCGTCGCGATGAAGGCGGGGAGCCCGGCGGAGCCGGTCATCCGCGACGCGACCGACCTGACGGCGTCGGTCTCACCCTGGCTCCAGGCCGACCACGACAACCTGACAGGCAAGATCCTGAAACTTCCGGAGCGCGACGAGATCGACGCCCCGGTGCAAGAACAGCTCATCGTCGAGCTCTATTCGAAGTAGGCGCGAGGCTGCCTCGCCCATTCATCTGTAGGAGATAGGAAGGAACGCATGGCTACCAGAACGGCAACGATGGATTTCCAGATCCCCAGGATCGTCCACGAGGAGGTCGACGAGCGCAACGGCGTCTTCGTGATCGAGCCGCTCGATCGCGGCTTCGGCTACACGTTCGGCAACTCGCTGCGGCGCGTGCTGCTCTCCTCACTCGAGGGAGCTGCGGTCACGTCCGTGAAGATCGAGGGCGTCGCCCACGAGTTCACGACGCTGCAGGGAGTACGCGAGGACGTCACCGACATCATCCTCAACCTCAAGAACCTGATCTGCCGGCTCGAGGGCGATTCGCCCGAGGTCGAGGTCCGGCTCGAGAAGAAGGGCTCCGGGTCGGTCAAGGCATCGGACATCGCCGCGCCCGCAGACCTCGAGATCCTGAACCCGGACCTCGAGATCGCGAACCTCTCCGACAAGGGGAAGCTCGACATCATCCTCACGATCGGGCGGGGCCGGGGCTACGTCCCAGCCGAGCTGAATCGCGAGCCGGAGCAGTCGATCGGCGTCATTCCCGTCGACTCGATCTTCTCACCAGTGCGCCGCGTCTCTTACGAGGTCGAGGCAGCGCGCGTGGGCCAGCGCACGGACTACGACAAGCTGAGGCTCGACGTCACCACCGACGGCTCGCTCGACCCACGCGATGCGATCGCGCAGGCCGCGGAGATCCTGATCCGGCAGCTCGCCATCTTCACCGACATCGACAAGATCGAGGGCTTCGGTGAAGCGGTTGGTGAGGCGCAGGCGGAGGTGCCGCAGGCGCACGGGATGGAGAACTTCCCGATCGAGGAGCTCGAGCTGGGTGTCCGCAGCTACAACTGCCTGAAGAGAGTTGGAATCGAGACGATCGGCGACCTCGTCACGAAGAGCGAAAATGAGCTCGCCGCGATCCCGAACTTCGGCAAGAAGTCGATCGAGGAAGTTAGCGAGACGCTCCAGGCCCACGGCCTGAGCCTCCGCGACGACTGAGGTGCGGGCAGACCGGTGAGACACCAGCGGGCGGGCAGGAAGCTCGGGCGCGACTCGGCCCATCGGAAGGCGCTCTACGCCAACTTGGCGAGCGCCCTGATCGAGCACGGTCGGATCAAGACCACCGAGGCGAAGGCCAAGGAGGTGCGCCCGATCGTCGAGCAGATGATCACGTTGGGAAAGCGGGGCGACGTGACCGCGCAGCGGCAGGCTGTTGCGTTCCTGCGCTCGAAGGCAACAGCGCACAGGCTCTTCGCCGAGATCGCCCCCCGCTTCGCCGACCGGCCCGGTGGCTACACACGCGTCGTCAAGCTCGGCCCGCGACAGGGCGATGCCGCTCAGATGGCCTATCTCGAGCTCGTGGACTACGTCCCCGAGCGCGCACCCGCCCCGGCCGCCGGCTAGTCCGCTTCGACCGCCTCGGCGTACGGTCCGAGCACTCCCGTCCAACCGGAGGCGTAGTTCGCCCGTGTTGCCTCGGCCTCGTCGCCGAGGACCTCCCAGCCCGTCTGCTCAAGCTCGACCCGCGTTCCGTCGTCTTCGGCCACGAAGCGGATCTCGAGCTGCTGCGCGGTCTCCGGGCCGCGTCCTGCATGCCAGGTCATGCCGAGCCGGCCGGGGGGATCCCACGTCGTGATCTCGCCCCAGTCGTGCTCGGTGCCGTCGTCCAGCCGTTCGTAGAAGCGGCCGCCAACGTGGCCTTCGAGGACAATCGTGTCCACCCGCTCGTGGCCGACGGAGTGAGTCCGGGCGGGCCACCAGCTCGCGAGTCCCTCCGTGAATACCCGGAATGCCACTTCGGGGGGGCCGGCGACCGTGATCGTCTTGCGGAGTGTGAGGTCAGTTACTTCCATGCTGCTCTCCTTCCAGCTCGCTTTCCGCTGCCGTCTTGAAGGCGGCCAGCGCCTGTGTCCAGAACTCGTCGAAATACGTGCGGAGCTCGGCGACCGCCTCGGGCTCGACCCGATAGACGCGCCGCGTGCCGACACGGCTCTCGGAGACGAGACCCGCGTCTTTCAGCACCCTCAGGTGCTGGGAGACTGCGGGCCGGCTGACGGGAAGCTCGCCGGCCAGGTCACCGACCGAGCGCGGGCCCACGCCCAGAAGCTCGAAGATCGTCCGTCGTGTCGGATCCCCGAGCGCTGCGATGCCGTTCCCGTAAGCCATTACTTACGGTAAGCATACACTTACGCAAGCGCTTGTCAACTAGCCTCCGTCGATGGCGACGCTGAAGCTGACGCTCGAGTACGACGGCACGTCGTTTTCAGGCTGGGCTGCACAACCGGGGTTGCGCACGGTCGAGGGCGAGCTCCGGGGGGCGCTCGATAGCCTCTTCCCGGGCTGGAGCGGGCTAGCCGTGGCAGGGCGCACCGACGCAGGCGTGCATGCGCTAGCCCAGGTGGCGAGCTTCACGGCCCCGGGCGGCCCGGTCGAGAGCGCCACGGGCGCACTGAACTCACGGCTCCCCAGCGATCTCAAGGTGATCGCCTCGGAGCGCGTACCGGCCGACTTCGACGCTCGGTACGGGGCTCGCGCCAGGAGCTACGTGTACCGGATCTGGCGCCGGCGGGCCCCATCGCCGTTCGAGCACCGCCGCTCGCTCTGGTGGCCCCGCCCAGTCGATCTCGAGACGCTCGACACGCTTGCGGGACTGATCGCCGGCGCGCACGACTTTCGGGCCTTCACACCGACGGAGACGCGACACTCGAGCACTCGCCGCACCGTGCTCGAGACAGCGTGGGGCTCCACGGAAGATCTGCTCGAGTTCCGGATCAGAGCGGACAGCTTTCTGCGACACATGGTGCGGACCCTCGTCGGTACGATGCTGGAGGCCGAGCCGGTCGCCTTCGAGCGGCTGCTCGAGGGGCGTCCGCGCTCCGAAGCCGGCACGACGGCCCCTCCCTGGGGCCTCTACCTCGAGCATGTGGACTACTGACGTGAAGTACCCGACTGTCCTCTTCGACCTTGACGGCACCCTGATCGACTCCGGCGGGATGATCCTCGAGTCCTTCCGGCACGCGACGCGAATCGTGCTGCGCCGGGAAATTCCCGACGACGAGCTTGTGGCTGCTGTCGGAGGCTCGTCGATCCGCGACCAGATGGCGTCGTTCGACGCGGATCGTGCCGACGAGCTTGTCCGCGTATACCGGGCTCACAACGCTCCTCTGCACGACGAGCTCGAGGCCTTCGAAGGAGTGCACGACGTCCTGGAGCACTTGCATGCCGAAGGGCGCAAGCTCGGGATCGTGACCGCGAAGCGCCGGAAGACGGTCGATCTCGCCTTCAAGCAGCTGGGCATCGAGCGCTACTTCGACGTGGTCGTCACGACGGACGATACGGAGCTCCACAAGCCGCACCCCGAGCCTGTCTTGCGCGCTCTCGAGCTGGTCGGTTCGACGGCCGACGGCGCGGCGTTCATTGGCGACTCGCCCTTCGACATCAAGGCCGGGAAGGCGGCAGGCGTCTTCACGATCGGCGTCTCCTGGGGGAAGATCCACCCCGCCGAGAAATTGCTCGAGTACGGAGCCGATCTGATCGTTCACTCGCCACGGGAGCTACTCGATGCCCTCTAGCCAGACCTCCGTGACCGGCAGGGTCGAGGAGCTACGCCGTGAGCTCGACCATCATCTGCACCGCTACCACGTCCTTGACGACCCGGAGATCTCTGATGCCGAGTACGACCGGCTCTACGACGAGTTGGTCGCGCTCGAGGCGGCGAACCCGGAGCTGGTGACGTCCGACTCGCCGACGCAGCGCGTGGGAGCGCCGCCTTCGGACAAGTTCGTGAAAGTCGACCACCTGGCGCCGATGGGCTCCCTCGAGAAGGTCACGACCGGGGACGCGCTCCGGAAGTGGGCGGACGACATCCGGAAGCGTCTGGACTCCGACGAGCCGGTCGCCTACGTCATCGAGCCGAAGATCGACGGCTCCGCCGTCTCGCTCGTGTACGAGGAGGGGCGGTTCGTTCGCGGGGCCACCAGGGGAGACGGCTTCCGCGGGGAGGAGATCACGGTCAACCTGAGGACGATCCGCTCTATCCCGCTATCGCTCCGCATGCCGTCTGGGGAGGCCCCCCCGCCGGTGGTTGAAGTGCGAGGCGAGGTCTACTTTCCGCTCTCCGGATTCCAGGAGCTGAACGAGCGGCTCGCGTCGGAGGGCAAGAAAACGGCTCCGAATCCGCGCAACGCCGCGGCGGGGACGTTGCGTCAGCTCGACTCGTCGATCACGGCCGCGAGACCGCTCGCGATCTGGGTCTACGGTTCGGGCTACCGGGAGGCGGTCGAGGTCGAGACGCAGTGGGAGCTACTCGAATGGCTCCGTGAGCGCGGCTTCCGCACGAACCCGTACTCGGAGCGCGTCGAGACGATCGAGGAGGTCGCAGAGGCCTGCCGGGCCTGGGAGACGCGGCGAATCGACCTGGACTACGAGATCGACGGGATCGTGATCAAGGTCGACTCGATCGACCAGCAGCGCCGGCTGGGAGCCTTGCACTCGCGGCCGCGCTGGGCCCGCGCCTTCAAGTGGGCCCCGCTGACGGCGCAGA
>DATHAG010000083.1:0-2118 GCA_035296825.1 Gaiellaceae bacterium
CTGGAGGAGCTGAAAGGGGGCGAGTTCGCGATCAACGTCCACAAGTCAGAGCCGGAGATCAAGACCTACGTCTCCTGCGGCAACATCGGCAAGGGAGACGGCTCCGACAGCGGTTCCGGGGGCGGCTCCGGCTACTAGAACACGCCTCGCAGGGCGGCCTCTGCCGCCCTGCGACCGCACATCCCGTGAACTCCCCCGCCGGGAGGCGTGGAGGATGAGCAGAGGAAGAGCCCTGGCACCGGCGTCGAGTACGGGGCCCATCGAGCGGTCGGCCTGAAGAACAGCTGCACGAGGTCTTGCGCACCGCCGTTGATGTCGCCGCCCACGAGGTTGCGATTGGACGCTTCGAGGTCAGCCGGCGTGTGGGCTCGGCGCGCGACGACGTGACTTCCGAACCCGGGAGCGAAGCGCTCGATCTGCGCCTCGATCCGGGCCGTCATGTCGAGCTCCGAGCCGTTCGGAACGTGGCAGTACGCCCAGGCCGTGTGCTTGCCCTCCGGCGCCCGCGAGAGATCGAAGAGGCTGGGCTGGGCAAGGATGACGAACGGTCGCTCCGAAGCGCGCCCCGCCCAGGGCCCTCGCTCCGAGGCCTCGATTTCGTCGAACGTTCCACCCAGATGGACGCAGGCTGACCGGGCACACGCCGGTGCGGCCCATGGAATCGGCGCGTCGAGGGCATAGTCGACCTTGAAGACCCCCGGTCCGTACCGATACCGGCCCAGCCGCTCGCGGTAGGCGCGGGGCAACTGCGCTCCGGCGAGCCTCGTGAGCTCCCTCGGAGTCACGTCGCAGATGATCGCGCGCGCCGCCAGCTCGCGGAGCGACTCCACGGGCGCCCCGGTCTCGATCTCCCCGTCGAGCGAGCGTAGGTGCGAGGCGAGGGCGTCAGTGATCCGCTGCGCACCACCACGTGGCACCGGCCAGCCGACCGCATGGGCGAGCACGAGGAGGACGAGGCCAAAGGACGCCGACGGGGCGCGGCCGAGTGGCAGCATCGAGTGCGCGGCTCCTCCCGCCAGGAGCGCGCGAGCCCTCTCGCCGCGAAAGGCAAGGCGTGCCAGCGCAGTCGCCGGGAGAAGTGCAGCCAGCCCGAACCGACCGAGCACGATCGGATATCGCGGCACGTGCAGGAGCGGCCCCAGCACCTCCCGCTCGAGCTTCGGCCAGTCGGCCGCGTAGCGACCGATAAGCCTTCGGTAGGCGCCTGCGTCGCCACCGAGTCCCGCCGCAGTGGCCTCCACGGAGCGCTCGACGACGATCGCGGTCCCGTCGTCCAGCGGGTGCACGACTTCGACCGGAGGAAAGATCCACTCGAGCCCATGCTCCTCGAGCGGCAGCGTGCGGAAGAACGGCGAGGCCGCACCGAGTGGATGAACCGCCGAGCAGAGGTCATGGACATAGCCGGGCAGCGTCAGCTCCGCCGAGCGAGCGCCGCCTCCGATCGTGTCGTTCGCCTCCCGGACCAGAACCGAGAGGCCACGTTGGGCGAGCGTGATCGCGGCGGCCAGGCCATTCGGCCCCGATCCGACCACGATCGCGTCGGGCCGCGTCCTCAGGAGACTTCCGCGAGGAGCGACGAGCGGTTCTCGCGCACCATCTCGCGGGCGATCACGAGGCGCTGGATCTCGCTCGTGCCCTCGTAGATCTGCGTGATCTTCGCGTCCCGCATCATCCGCTCGACGGGGTATTCCCGCATGTACCCGTAGCCGCCCAGCACCTGTACGGCCTCGGTCGTGACCGCCATCGCGGTGTCGGCGCAAAAGAGCTTCGCTTCGGCGGACGCCTTCGTCAGCTCCGGACCTTCGACTCCCTCGTCAATCAGGAGGCCGACCTTGTAGAGCAGCCCGCGGGCCGCGTTGCAGTACGTCTCCATGTCGGCGAGCTTGGCCGCCACGAGCTGGTGCTCGGCGATCGGCTTTCCCATCGTCTCGCGGCTCGTGGCATAGGCGAGCGCATAGTCGGTGGCACCCTGCGCGAGCCCGAGCGCCTGCGCAGCGATCCCGGGCCGAGATCGGTCGAGCACGCGCATCGCGATCCGGAAGCCCTCCCCTTCCTCGCCGAGCAGGTTCGCGGCCGGAACTCGGCACTCGTCGAAGAAGATCTCGCCCGTCGTCGAGC
>DATHAG010000084.1:0-2118 GCA_035296825.1 Gaiellaceae bacterium
AATCCGGCGAAACGCAATAACAGCCTGGGCACGGTCCAGGATCTGACCCCTGGCTCGTCCTACACCTGCAAAGGCTCGGGCGGAGAGCTCTCCTGGAACGCCTCCACGAAGGTTCTGACGGTAAACGGCACGATCTTCATCGACGGCAGCGTGAAAGTCGAGAACGGCTCGGTGAATACGTTCACCGGCTCGGGCACGATGTACGTCTCCGGCACCTTCCTCATGAAAAACTCGAAGCTCTGCCAGGCGACGACCGGGTCCGGCCCCTCACTGACGTGCACGACGGCGGGTTGGGATCCGGCCCTACGAATGTTCTGCGTCGTCGCCAACGGCAACGGCTCGGACGGGTCCCCGCAGAACCAGGTGGCGGCCGGCGACAGCGTGCAGCTGGTGAGCGCCTACGGCCAGGGCGCTTTTTATGCGACGAACGCGATCGACATCGATACGAGCTCCCAATTCGACGGGCCTCTCGACGGGTCGACGGTACGGCTCGGCCAGAGCACGAGCTCGAGCTTCCCCGGTCTCAGCTTTGTGCCAGCCGGGATGCCCGGCAACCCCGATGTCTATGCCGAGCCCCAGCCGCCACAGCTCTACAGCGGCTAGCCGTACCGGCCGATAAGGAGAGCGTGAACGCCGCGCTCGCCGCCCTTGTCTTCACGCCTGCGCTCGCCGTCGGGAGCTTCCTGAACGTGGTCGTCGCCCGCCTGCCTGAGAAGCGCTC
This sequence comes from Gaiellaceae bacterium, assembly GCA_035296825.1. Lineage (GTDB taxonomy): Bacteria > Actinomycetota > Thermoleophilia > Gaiellales > Gaiellaceae > DASQGA01. The sequence continues at coordinate 722 of DATHAG010000084.1, forward strand.
GGTCGTGCACCCGAAGTCGGCCTGTCCAAGCTGCAACGCCGAGCTGGCCTGGTACGACAACGTCCCGCTGGTCTCCTACCTCGTCCTGCGCGGCCGGTGCCGCTCGTGCCGCGAGCCGATCAGCGCGCGCTATCCTGCCGTCGAGCTCGCTACAGCGCTTCTCGTGGCGGGGTGCTTTCTCCGCTTCGGCCTCTCGCGCGAGGCGTTCGTCGGAGCCTTCTTCTGCGCAGTCCTGGTAGCCCTCTCTGCGATCGACACCGAGCGGCGGATCCTGCCCGACCTGATCGTGCTGCCCGCGACGGTGGTCGTCCTCGCAGCGCAAATCGCGCTCGCGCCCGACCGGGCGCTGGAGTGGGTGGCCGCCGGCCTCGGCGCCGCGCTCTTCCTCTTCGTGGCGCTCATCATCTACCCCAAGGGCATGGGGATGGGCGACGTGAAGCTCGCGCTCCTGCTCGGTGCGGGCCTGGGACGCTACGTCATGGTCGGTCTCATGATCGGCATGCTCGCGGCTCTCCTGCCGGCAATCGTCCTGTTCGCGCGCCACGGATCGAAGGCCCGCACGATGGCGATTCCGTTCGGGCCATTCCTGGCCTTCGGGGCGATCGTGGCCTACTTCTTCGGGCGGCAGATGCTGGACGCATATCTAGGCGTCTTCTTCTAGTCCGCCGCCCTGCGCGCCGCACCACCGGAAGTCAACCCCTCCATTCAGGGATTCGCTCCTAACCGCCGATACACCGTATTAGGTGGAGTTCGACGATCTTCATTCGCTTCGGGGGGTAGACCCCGAGACCGACTCCGACGAGTCTGCGCCAGGGCTTACGGGTGAGCCGCTGCGTGGCGCGGGGATCGCGCCGAATCCGGTCACCGAGCTAGTAGCGGATCTTCTCGAGACGACCGGCCTGATTCCGTCGGACCGGCTCTCGCAGGCGCGCTCGCGCGCCGGGAGGGGCTCGCTCGCCCAGGCGCTCGTGGAGGAGGGCATCGTCCCCACTTCCGGGCTCGCCCGCGCGCTCGCGACGACACATCACCTTCCTTTCGTCGACCTCGGGGCTGAGGGCATCGACAAGGCGGCGCTCGAGTCGATCCCGACCCACGTGCTCGAGCGAGCGGCCGCGATCCCGTACCGGATCGAAGGCAACGTTCTGAAGATCGCGATCGCGGACCCGACGAACGTGCAGACGATCGACGAGCTCCGTCTCGCGACCCGCTACCGGCTCGAGGTAGGCGTCGCTCCTCGCGAGGACATCGAGATCGAGCTCCGCAAGAAGGTTCGTGCAACGGAAGTCTGGGAGCGCGCTGCGCTCGTCGAGGACGAGCTCGAGGTCGAGGAGGCAGAGGACGACGACGACGATCTCGAGGCCGACGACGGCGTCTCGGACGCCCCACTGGTCCGCCTC
>DATHAG010000085.1:0-10627 GCA_035296825.1 Gaiellaceae bacterium
CTCCGGCACCGAGAAGGCCGACAACATCGAGACGGCCGAGCGCCTGGTCGCCCGGGCGGCTTCGACCGGAGCCGACTTGGTGCTTCTGCCCGAGAAGTGGAACGCGATCGGCTCTGCAGACACGCTACGCCGGGCCGCCGAGCCCCTCGAAGATGGCGAGACGGTCGAAGCGATGCGCGACTGGGCCCGAACCCACGGGATTACGATCGTCGGCGGCTCGATCACCGAGCAGCGGGAGGGACGCGAGAAGCTCTCGAACACGAGCGTGGTCATCGATCCCTCCGGGGATGTCGTCGCGGCCTACCGCAAGATCCACATGTTCGACGTCGAGGTCGGGGGCCAGGTCTATCGCGAGTCGGAGGCCGAAGAGCCGGGGGAGGAGACGAACCTCTGCGATGCCGAGGGCTGGCGAGTCGGGCTGACTGTCTGCTACGACCTTCGCTTTCCCGAGCTCTACCGCATCCTCGCGCTCCAGGGAGCCGAGCTGGTGACCATTCCGGCAGCGTTCACGCTCTACACCGGCAAGGACCACTGGGAGCTTCTGCTCCGGGCACGGGCAGTCGAGAACCAGTGCTATGTCCTGGCGGCGAACGAATGGGGCGTCCACGAAGGCGGGAAGCAGTCATACGGCCGCTCGTCGATCGTGGATCCGTGGGGTGTCGTCCTTGCACAGGCCCCGGACGAGGACTGCGTCATCGCGGCCGAGATAGACAAGGCCCGCCTCGAGCAGGTGCGTCACGACCTGCCGTCGCTCGCGAACCGCCAGCCGGCGGCCTACCGCTGGCCGGCGGGCGTGTAGGGGCGAGGCTTGCCTCGCCCGCTTCGGGCCATTCTCTTCGACGTCGACTTCACCCTCACGAAGCCCGGCCCACTGCTCGGCCCGGAGGGCTACAGGGCGGTCGGGGAGCGCTACGGGCTCACGCTCGATCCCGCCAAGTACGGTGAGGCGCGAGAGGCTGCCGTCGTGGATCTCCAGCACCATCCGGAGCTCGACCACGACGAGGAGATCTGGGTGCGCTTCACGGAGGACATCGTCCGGGGCATGGGCGGCGAGGGCGACCAGATCCGAAGGATCGCCGAGGAGATCACCAAGGGCTGGGAGCACTCGGAGAACTTCGAACTGTACGAGGACACCCTTCCGGCTCTGGCCGAGCTCCGGAAGCACGGCCTCAAGATCGGGCTCGTCTCGAACACGGGCCGTGACCTCGATCATTTCATCCGCCATTTCGCGCTCGACGTCGACGCCTGGATCTCGTCGGGGACGCACGGAAAGGTGAAGCCGAGCCCGACGATCTTCCGCGGTGTGCTCGAGATGCTCGAGGTCGACGCGTCCGAAGCAGTGATGGTCGGCGACTCGATCGCGGACGACGTCGAGGGGGCCGAGGCCCTCGGGATGCGCGCCTTTCTGGTCGATCGCGAGGGACGCTATGCGGATCGGGACGACGCTCTGCCGACGCTGCTTGACCTCCCGGCGGCTCTCGGTCTAGCCGTGTGAGAAGAGTCCAACCGCTCGAGGAGCTGCCTGCTACCGAGGCGCCCGCTTCATCTCCGGGTCGGCTGATCTGGATCCTCGGACTGGGCGCGTTCGGCCTCGCGTACTCGATCACGACAGTGGCTGCCTACCTGCCGCCCGTGCTCGCGCGGTTCACCGACTCGAGCACCCTGATCGGGCTCGTCCTGGCCGCCGAGGGCGTCTTCGCTTTTTTCATCCCATTCCTCGTCGGCCCGATGAGCGACGCGACCCAGACGCCACTCGGTCGGCGTCGCCCCTACATGCTCCTCGCCCTTGGGCCGATGGCGGTCACGCTCGCACTGGTGGCGTTCATGCCCAATCTCTTTCTGACCGCGCTCGCCCTCTTCGGCTTCTTCTTCGCCTACTACGTCTATGAGCCGCCCTACCGGGGTCTCTATCCAGACGTGCTGCCTCCGGCCGTGTTCGGTCGCTCGCAGGGCGTCCAGCATCTCCTCCGCGGCCTGGCGCTTGGCTGCGGGCTGGTGGGCGGCGGCTTCCTGCTCTCGGTGTGGGAGCCGTTCCCGTTCGTCCTCGCGTCAGTCGTGACGGCACTCGCCTGCGGCTCGGTGATCGTGTTCGTCAGAGAGCACGAGCGCCGGGCACAGAAGGTGCCGCGGCTCGGCATTCTCTTGGGCACCCCCCTTCGGATCGTGCGGCGCGAGCGGGAGGTCCGACGGTTCCTGCTCGCCAACGCGGCCTGGGAGGCGGCGTTCGCAGGGATGCGCACGTTCGTCGTCCTCTACGTGATCGAGGGGCTCGACCAGCCCCTTTACGTCTCCTCGGTCGTCCTTGCCTGCGTGGCCGGCGGCTACGTGGCGGCAGCCGCGCTGGCGAGCCGCTTCGGAGATCGCTTCGGGCTTGGCGCTGTGATCCTCGCTGCGTCCGTCGTCTACGGGCTCGGGCTTCTGGGCGCCGGGCTCGCCACCAGCTGGCACTGGTGGTACACGGCGGTCATCTTCTTCGTTGCCGTGGCGGCCGGAACGGTGATGACGCTCTCCTGGGGGCTGCTCTTCAAGCTGATGCCAGAGTCGGATCGTGGCGCGATCTCAGGCCTCGCGCTGACGACGAAGGGCCTCGGGCTTCTGGTGGGGCCGTTGGCGGTCGGCGCCGCCATCGACATCTCCAGGCCATACCTGGAATCGACGGAGGGCTACGGCATTGTCTGGCCGGTCGTCGCGATCCCCATTCTGCTCGCGATCCCGCTCGTCGTCCGGCTCGCCGCGGCCGAGCGGGCTACAGACAGGGCGAAAGCCGCGGTCGCATGAGCCCGAACCCCCAGAGTCGTCCGCGGTAGAGGTAGAAGACGCTCGTCGTTCGCCGGTTTTCCGGCCGGAGAAACGCGGTGTAGCGGTCGCACGACCGCGATGCGAGACGGGGATATGCCTTGGCCAGCACGCCGCTCGTCGCCCCGAGCTCGAGCCCCCCGTCCGTTCGCCATCCGCGCGGGCGCCAGACGGTGTAGGCGCGGATGACCCGGCCGCGGCGGAAGACGACCGCGGCCCCCTGTGGCTCGAACGGCTTCAGGTTGAAGTACCACGTGAGGAGCCGGCAGTCGCGGCAGACCCCGTGGCGCCTTCCCCACGCGGCTAGGACCTCGATTCTCGTAGCGCCGAGCCGGACGCCTCCCAGGCTCTCCCCAGGAACGACGATCCCTTGCGCGGGCAGAGAGGACGCTGAGGTGGCCGGCAAAGTGAGCGCCGCGGCGACGAGCGCCAGCGCGCAGGGAACTAGCGCGCCGAGAGCGCGGGGGCCCATGAGGCGAGCGGCGAGACGTCCCCGTCGCGTCCGTTCAGGTTCCGGTAGCCGAGCGCATGCTCCGCCTGCATCATCTTGTGGATCTGCGTCGTGCCCTCGTAGATGATCGGGGCACGGGCGTTACGGAAGTAGCGTTCGATGCCGTACTCCGCGGAGTAGCCGTAAGCGCCGTGAACCTGGATCGCGAGGTGAGCGGCCTTGAAGGCCGACTCGGTTGCGTGCCACTTGGCCAGGCTGGTCTCGCGAGTGTTCCTGACGCCCTGGTTCTTGAGCCAGGCCGCCTGCATGACCAGCAGCTTCGAAGTCTCGTAGCCCAGCACCATCTCGGCGATCATGTCCTGGACGAACTGGTTCTTGCCGATCGGCTTCCCAAAGGTCTCGCGTTCGCGGGCGTACTCGACGGAGCGCTCTAGGCAGGCCCGGATGACGCCGCAGGCGCCTGCCGCAACCGTGAAGCGGCCCTGGTCGAGCCCGTGCATGGCGATCTCGAAGCCCTGGCCCTCCTGACCCACGAGATTCCCGGCCGGGACCTCGACGTCCTCGAAGAAGAGCTCGCCCGTGGAGCCGGCCCAGATCCCCAGCTTGTTCTCTGTCTCCCGTGTCATGACCCCGGGCCACTCACGCTCGACTATGAATGCGGAGATCCCCTTGTGCTTTGCTTCGACGTCGGTCTTTGCGAACACGAGCTGGTGGTCCGCGACGGTCGCGTAGGAGATCCAGTTCTTCTGCCCGTTCAGGACGTATCCGTCGCCCTCGCGGCGCGCGGTCGTGCGCATCGCGGCGACGTCCGACCCCGCTTCCGGCTCTGTGAGACCGAAGCAGGCGAGCTTCTCGCCACGCGCTTGTGGAGCCAGGTAACGCTCCTTCTGCTCTTCGCTCGCGTACTTGAGGAGGGAGAGTGAGTTGAGCCCGACGTGAACGGAGATGAGGGTTCTGAAGGCCGCCTCGCCGCGCTCGATCTCCTCGCAGGCGAGCGCCTCGCAGACGTAGTCAAGCCCTGCCCCGCCGTAGGCCTCCGGAATCACGATTCCGAGCAGCCCGAGTTCGGCCATTCCCTCGATCGTCTCCATGTCGAGGCGATGCTCGATGTCGTTCTCGATCGCGTTCGGCAGGACCTGCTCGTCGACGAAGCGCCTGACGGTCGCCTGCACCTCGCGCTGCTCTTGCGTCAGGTCGAAGTCCACTAGCTGGTTGGTCGGTAATAGGCGGCTAATTGTCGATCAACCATCTGGGCCGTAGTGTACGGAGGGTGCGGCTGATCGCGCTTCTGCAGGCGCTTCTGGCTTCGATCGGGCCCGCACCGGGTGTTCAGCCTGTAGATCCCTTAGAGGGGCTTACGCCGCGTCAGAAGGCCGGCCTCGTGGTCGTCTCGGGCCTTCCCGCGCCGAAGGGCGTGGCCGGAGTGATCGTCCAGCGCTGGAGCCTCGGCGAGCCGCGTCCCCGAAACGCGCTCGTGTTCGTCGACCAGGAGGGGGGAACGGCCCAGACCTTTGGACGCCTGCCGCCCTCGGCTCCGGCTTCGTCGTACACGAGCGCTCAGCAGGCGTTTCTCTCAGGACGGAGAACCGGGCGGGCGCTTCGCCGGGCCGGAGTGCACGTCGACCTTGCGCCGGTGCTCGACTCGACGGGAGGCCCGCTCGGCTCGCGACACTTTCGCCGGCCGGAGTTCGCCGGCGCCTTCGCCAGAGGCCTGGGGGCCGGCGGTGTGGGCGCGTGTGTGAAGCACTTCCCGGGCCTCGGCACCGCGCGCATCTCAACCGACGAGTCGCCTCAGGTTCACGCGGCCATCCGAGCCGGGGAGCTGGCCGGCTTCCGGCGGGCGATCCGCGCAGGCGTCCCGTGCGTGATGACGAGCCATGCCATCTACGATCGGTTCGGGCGCAGGCGCGCCTCGTTCTCCCGTCGCGCCTACCGCTTCCTTCGGCGGACTGGATTCGACGGGGTCGCGATGACCGACTCGGTCTCCGTCTTCGGGTCGAGATTCGCACTGGTCTCCGCCCGGCTGGCCATCCGCGGCGGGGCCGATCTCGTCCTCTATACCAACGGGCGCGACGCCGGCCGGGCCATCGCCGCACTCGTTCCGCTCGCCCGAAAGGGCCGCCTCGACGAGCAGGTGGAACGGGTGCTCCGGCTCCGCCGGTCGCTGGGTCTGCCGGCTCTGTAACGCTGCTAAACTCGCCCACTTCATGCGCGCGGAGGCAGGTGTTCGTCCGGTGCGCCGGCCTCGTGCTGCCCCCAGGCGCCGGCGCGGTTTTCGCACGATCCTGCCTCGTCGGCGCGGGCTGGCGGGCGCCGGCGCGGCTGTCGCCGCGCTCGTCCTGATCGTCGGTGTCGTGTTTTCTGGGTCGGACGCCCGCATTGCCGCGGGTGTCGAGGTCGCCGGAGTCAAGGTGTCCGGCCTCACGCCGGAGCAGGCACAGAAGAAGCTCTCCGAGCGGGCCGCCAGCCTCGCTGAGGTTCCGGTGACGTTCACCGGCGGCGGGCGGAGCTGGCGGATCTCGCCGAAGGAGCTCGAACTGTCGGTCGACTGGCCCGCGACCCTTGCCGAGGCGCGCGCGGAAGGAGACTGGCCGCTCCCCTTCCGGGGCTTGAAGCGGGTCGCGGTCAGGCTCTTCGGAGCCGAGGTGGAACCTCAGGCCGATGTGTACGAGGCTGGCCTGAAGTTCGAGCTCGGGCGAATCGCGGCGTCCGTCGACAAGAAGTCGGAGAGCGCGTCGATCACGCTGGACGGCCTCACCCCGCGGCTGGAGCCGGCTCGCGACGGGACGAAGCTGGACTTGCAAGCGGCAGAGGCGACGGTCGTCTCGGCCCTGGCCGGCTTCTCACGGAAGCCGGTTGCCCTCCCGATTCACGTCGACAAGGCTGCGGTCGGGACCGAAGCGCTCCGGCCCGTACTCGGCGATGTGCGGACCGCCGTGTCGCGCCAAGTGCGCTTCGGCTGGCGCGGTACAACGTGGATGGTCTCTCGGGAGCAGTTGGCGAAGCTCCTCTCCCTGCCACGCGGCGGCAGCAAGGAGCTCACGATCGGGGGCCCGTACGCGACGCTTTACTTCAAGCGGCTTTCCCGCGCGTTTGCGACCCCGCCCAAGAATGCGCAGTTCGAGGTGCGAAGCGATCGAAGCGTTCGAGTCGTTCGGGCCCGCAAGGGCCGTGTCCTCGATGTGCCGGCGACCGCAAGCGCGCTTTTGAAGGCGGCGCTCTCATCGGACAACCGGTCGGCCGACCTCGTGATCAAGGAGGCGGAGCCGGCGCTTACGACGAAGGAAGCGAAGGAGCTCGGAATCACGCGCGAGCTCGTCCGGTACAGCTCCTTCTACACGGGCACCGAGAACCGGATCACGAATCTGAAGCTCGCGACGGCGCATCTCGACGGGACGCGAATCGCACCGGGTGCGACGTTTTCCTTCAACGAGCAGGTCGGCCCCCGCACCGAGGCACGCGGCTTCCGCTCGGCTCCGGTGATCGTCGGCGGCAAGTACGAGGAAGGCATCGGTGGGGGTGTCTCCCAGGTCGCGACGACGGTTTTCAATGCGGCCTGGGAAGCGGGCCTGAAGATCACAGAGCGGACCGCTCACGCCCTGTACATCAGCCGCTACCCCCTAGGTCGCGACGCGACTGTGAACTATCCGGAGATCGACCTGAAGTTCGAGAACGACACGAATCACTGGCTCGTCATGAAGGGGGTGTCGACAGAAACCGGGATCTCGATCAGCCTTCTCGGCGCACCGACCGGTCGCCGCGTCGTCTCGGTCCCAGGCGAGCTCGAGGTGATCGGACCGGCGAAGATCAAGCGCGTGCCGGATCCAGGGCTGTTCGTCGGCGAGAAGGTGATCGAGGAGGTTGGCTCCCCCGCACGGGCCGTCGTAGTCATTCGACGGGTCTACGTCGGGAAGCGCGTGCTCCTTGAGGAGACCTGGCGGACCGCCTACCAGTCCGAGCTCCGGGTGGTTCGCTATGGGACGATCCCCGTGCCCGAGGCCGAGCCCGAGCCCGCGCCCCCCGACGAGGAACCCACTCCGACCGAGACGACTCCCACTACGACGCCTACCGCCTCAACCGGGACGACGACCACTACTCCGCGCCGTTAGCCCTCGGCGTCGCGGATCGCCTCTGCAAGCCAGGCCGGCATGCGGGTGGGCCGCAGCGTGCGCGAGTCCACGCAGGCATGGGTCGTCCAGCCGTCGGCGAGCACGCCAGGCGGATCGCTCGTTCGTTGGATCACGTAGTCGAAGCGGAAACGGGCCCCGCGAACGTCGCTCACGCGGGTATGGACCCGCACCTCGTCGTCGAAGGCGGCCGGCGCCAGATAGCGGACATGGCTCTCGACCGTGGTCGCATCGACGCCGTCCTCCTCGCGCAGGCCCCGGTATCCGCCCCGGAAGCGGGCGAGGTACGCGATCCGGGCTATCTCGAACCAGACGAGGTAGACGGCGTTGTGCACCACGCCCTGGGCGTCCGTCTCGCTGAAGCGGACTCGGAGGTCGGTGGCAAAGCGGAAGTCCTCCACGGCGCGGGAACTTTGGCAGGCGGGCGGTAGTCGGAGCAAGCACAACCCCGAGGAGGACTTCATGCGACGACTGCTCCCGATTCTTTTTCTCTGCATCACAGCGATGGCAATCGCGGCCTGCAGCAGCGGCAGCGACGAAGCAAGTTCGGAAGGCGGCAGCGCGGATGACGCCCTCGAGTACGCGGCCTCGCCCGAGGACGTCGGCACCGTGCAGACTGGCGGCGGCTCGCTTGCGGCGGGCGAGACTACCCGGAGCGCCACGGCAAAGCCGGGCACACCGGGGATCGGCCCGCGCATCATCAAGATGGCCACAGTCCGGCTCTCCGTACGGCGGGGTGATTTCCAGGGGGCCGTCGACGAAGCGCGTGCCATCGCCGCCGCGACCGGCGGCTTCGTCGTCAGCAGCAGCCAGAGCCAGGGGGAGAAGCGACTCATGAACGGCTCGCTGGTCCTTCGTGTTCCGGAACGGAGGTACGAAACGGTCATGAAGCAGCTGGGAGACGTCGGACGCCTGGACGGCCGGCGCGAGAACGCCCAGGAGGTTTCGGCCGAATTCGTCGACCTCCAGTCGCGGAAGCGCCACCTCGAGGCCGTGGAACGCCAGCTCCTGGTGCTGCTCGAGCGCGCCGAGAGCGTCCCGGCGGCGCTGGCGGTCCAGTCGAAGCTGAACGACACCCAGCTCCAGCTCGAGGAGACGCGCGGGCGGCTTCGCTATCTCGATGACCAGACGTCCTTCGCCACGATCTCCGTCAACCTCCGCGAGCGGCTCCCGGTCGCAGCCGCCGGAAGGGACGGCATCGTCGAGACATGGAGAGACGGTGCGGAGGCCTTCGCCCACGTCGCCGGCCGCACGTTTGTGGCCGTCGCAACGATCGCCCCGATCCTGATCCTGCTCGCCCTCGCGGCCCTCGGCGCACGCTTCGTCGTCCGCCGCCGCGTCGCGCCCGGAAGCTCGTGATTGCTCGGCCCGGCGCTCGGGTATCGTCCTTTCGACGTCCGATCAAGGGAGGCCCATGGCGACGAAGAACGAGAAGGACGAGAACAGCGGCGTGGTTGGCCGCTTGGCAGGCAAGGGCGAAGAGGCGCTAACCAAGCTCATGGACGAGCTCGGCCGGAACGAGCGTGTGACCGAGGCGGTCTCACGAGCCATGACCGCAAAAGGCAAGCTCGACGTCACCTCGCGCGGAGCTTTGCACGGGATCGGCCTCGCACCGGTCGACGAAGTCCGCGACCTTCAGACGCGCCTCGAGACCCTCGAGAAGCGACTCGCGAAGCTCGAGGCCAGATCGGGCATGACGCCGACCGCGAAACGAACCGAGACGAAGAAGACGCCGTCGTCCGCTACGCGAACGAAGAAGTCGTCCGACGCGTCGAAGAAGAAGTCCGACCAGGCGGCTTCGCCAGCCGCCGGCCGAGCACTCGGCGGCGGCACCGCCCGCGGCGGCACCGCGGCCTAGGGCACGCGAAGCCGGAGGGCGTGCGGCACGATCTCGAAGGTCACCGGCGTCGTCCCGGGTTGCTCGCCGTCGAGCGCAATCGGGAGCGGCGTCACCGAATCGACCGAGACGGTCCGGCCCTGGAGGTGCTCGATCTTCGGGTGGCCGACGTGGCGGCCCCGGTAGATCTTCGGGAATGTGAGGGCAAAATCGAGCTTGGTGACGTCGCCGATCAGAACGACGTCGAAGACGCCGTCGTCCGCCTTCGCGTCAGGCGCCATCCACATGCCTCCGGCGGTGTAATCACCGTTCATTGCGAGGACCTCGAACATGCGGCCGGAGCGGGGGGCACCATCGACGTCGACCGCCACGTCGGCGCTCTTCCAGCGCATGAAGACAGCCACCGTCGACCACATGAACGCCGCCTTCCCGCCCAGAGCCTTGGAGGAGACGTTGGCGCGCCGCGCGATCGAACCGCTGATCCCGGCCCCGGCGAAGTTGGCGAAGTACGCCTCAGCCGGTGAGCCGTCGAGGCCCGTGAAGCGAGCGAGGCCGACGTCGACCACTCGTGTCCTGCCGGTGCGTGCCGTCTCGATCGCCCCGTCGAGGCCGCCTGGGATGCGCAGGCTCCGCACGAAGTCCTTGCCCGTCCCGCGGGAGAGCACGGCGAAATCCACCTCTCCGGCGCGTCCGGAGCGGATCAGGCCGTTCACGACCTCGTGCACGGTGCCGTCGCCGCCAACTGCGACCAGGAGCCCGGCTCCGCCGCCGGCCGCGCGTTCCGCGAGCTCGACGAGGTGACCGGGACGCTCGCTCATGAGCGTCTCGCCCACGAGGCCGGCCGTTGTCGCGCGCTGCTCGATCTCTGGCCAGCGCCGGCCGGTGGAGCCGTTCGCAGAAGCCGGATTGACGAGGAAGACGACCGGCCCCGGGGCCGGGGCCCTCAATGCGAGTCCGCAGTCACTGTCGCGAGCGCGAGCTCGGTCATCTGGTCGACGGCGGCCCGCAGATCTTCGTCGCTGATTCGTTGGAACTCGCCCTGGACGACCACATCGCTGACGGTCAGGAGGCACCCCGCCTGAACCTTGCGGAGCGCGCCGACGGTGAAGAGGACGGCGGCCTCCATCTCGACGGCGAGGATGCCGCGGTCAGACCAGCGCTGGGCGCGGCCCTTGTCCGGATCGTAGAAGACGTCGCTCGACACGATCGGCCCGATCCGCACCCGCCGGTCCAGCTCCTTCGCAGCGTGCACGGCCCCGTGGATGAGCTCCCAGTCGGCTGTCGGCGCGTGTGGCTCGCCACCCGTGTAGTGTCGCGCTGTGCCGTCGGCGGGAACAGCTGAGAGCGCCACGATCAGGTCGCCGAGCTCGAGGTCCGGCTGCAGTCCGCCGCAGGTCCCCACGCGCAGGAGGCGCA
>DATHAG010000086.1:0-7393 GCA_035296825.1 Gaiellaceae bacterium
TGTGCGAGCGGGTCGGGTTGCGGCTGACCTCCCGACAACTCGTGACCTCCGGGTACCTCGAGTCCGAACGCCCCGAGCTTCCGGGGTGGAAACACGTCGCGAGGAGGGTTCGCGGCGGCTGGGCCGCCGACCGCTTCGAGCGCGGCTAGGAGGGAGCGCCCTGCTTGTCGAAGAGCTTGCCCGCCTTGATCGTCTTGGCCATATCCCTGGACTCCTCGCGGTACACGGAGCCGTCCTCGAACTGAATGATCGGGTATTTGGACTGGCCGCTGAGGCGCTCGATCTCGCCGCGCTGGCCGCGTCCCGGCCACGGGCACGGCACGACCTCGTAATCGATGCCCTGCTCGTCGAGAGCCTTCTGCACGCGCCAGCACGGGTGACCTGAGGCTTTCACCCAGAGGTTCTTGCACCGATAGAGCTTCACACCCACTGGGGACCTTTCTGGCGTTGCTGCGGCGTTCCCACGCTCGTCCTCAGCAGAAGTATGGCGGCGTTTCGCCGATCCCTCCTAGAATTCGAACGGAGGCCCGATGCGCCGAGAGGGATGGCTAGTGTTCGCGGCCTGGGTGCTCGCAGGAGCGCTCGCCGTCTTCTCCTTGCTCGCGGCTGCCTCGATCGGCCTTTTCATCGCGCCGCTCGCCGCGATCGCGATCTGGCTCGCCCTTCGGTTCGGGCGCGCGGGGCCCGAAATGCTGGGCATGGTCTCCGGGGCAGGCGCCGTCTGTCTTCTCATCGCCTTTCTGAACCGCGGCACGACGCCGTGCACGGAGCAGGCCGACCTCGGCAGCTCGGCAGAAACTGAAGTCAGTTGCGGAGGGCTCGCGCCCACACCGTGGCTGGTCGCCGGTCTCGTGCTCGGCGCGGCGGGGACCGTGGCGTACGCCCTGGCACGTCGACGCGCAGGCCCGGGCGGGCCGGACACCCTTCTTTCCGAGCCCCCAGGCACGCCAATCGCGCCAGACGGCGGCTAGGATCGCCCAGCGATGTCGACGTTCTCCGTCGAGTTCCTCGGCTGCAAGGTGTCGCACACCGATGCGCAGGCGCTGCGCGAGCGGCTGGCCGCGGACGGGCACAGAGAGTCGGTCGGCGAGACCGATGTCGCGGTCGTGAACACGTGCTGCGTCACCCTCGAGGCGGTGAGGAAGTCGCGACAAGCTGTCCGACGCGCCGCCCGCCGTTCCGGAAAGGTCTACGTGACCGGGTGCGCGGCGAACCTGGCGGGTAGCGCGCTCGCCGGGCTTCCCGACAACGTCCGGGTCGTCTCGCTTCCTAGTGAGGAGACGCCAAAGAAGGTGTCCGCAGACATCGGTGCGCTCGGATGCACGAACGCCGCCATCGGCCTCGACCGTGTCCGGGCCTTCGTCAAGATCCAGGACGGCTGCAGTTTTTCATGCGGCTTCTGCGTCATCCCGCAGGTGCGAGGGGCCTCCCGCAGCCGCCCGGCGGACGCTGTCCTCGCCGAGATTCGAAAGCGCGTCGAGCAGGGACATCGGGAGGTCGTCCTGACCGGCGTGAACCTCGGCTGCTACCGGGATCGCGAGAATGGCTACACACTCGCGTCTCTCGTGCGCGAGGCGGGGGAGACGCGGGGTCTCGCGCGACTCAGGCTGTCGTCGATCGAGGTCAACCACCTTCAGGACGAGCTAGTCGCCGCCCTGAGGGAGACGCCCACCGTTTCCAGCCACCTCCATGTGCCCCTGCAGTCGGGCGACGACCGTGTCCTCCGCGAAATGGGGCGACGCTACGACGTCGAGACCTACGTTCGCCGCGTCTCGAAGGCCGAGGGCTTCAACCTTACGACTGACGTCATGGTCGGTTTCCCGGCCGAGGACGATGAGGCTTTCGAGGCGACGCTCGCGACGGTCACAGCAGCCGGAATCACCAAGATCCACGTTTTTCCCTACTCTCCGCGGCCCGGCACGCGGACTGCGCAGGCCGACCCGGTGCCGCCGGCCGTGAAGAAGGAGCGGAGCGTCCGTCTCCGGCTCGCCTCCGACGAGGCCTGCCGCCGTCGCTGGCACGCGCGGCTGGGCGAAGAGGACGTGGTGCTCGTCGACCGCGCCGGGCGGGGCTACGCCGACGACTACACCCCCTGGCTGGTCGACGCGCCTGTCGGGTCGCTCGTGCGCGCGCGGGCGCGAGCGGTGGTCGAGGAGGGGATCGTCGGTGTCGTCTGAGTGCCTCTTTTGCACCCTTGCGAGAGAAGGCGAGCACGTCCGCAAGGAAGATGGGTTCGTCGCCATCAAGGACCTCCATCCGAAGGCGCCCGTCCATCTCCTCGTTCTGCCGGAGCGGCACGTGGAGAGTCTCCGCGGCGTGGACGCCTTTCCGGACGAGGAGGCAGCGCGGATGCTCCGGTTCGTCGCCGAGACGGCGCGTGAGGCCGGCCTCGAGGACTACCGCGTGATCGTGAACGTGGGCGGGGGGGCCGGTCAGACCGTCTTCCACCTGCACTGGCACATCCTCGGCGGCGGCACCCTCGGGGGCTTCGGATGAGCCTGATCGCCCGGATCGAGTCCGAGCTCAAGGACGCGATGCGAGCCCGGGACAGCAAGCGGGCCGGGACGCTGCGGCTCACCCTGGCATCCCTCCGGTCGGCGGAGAAGGAGCTGCAGCGCCCGCTCCACGACGACGAGGAGCTGCAGGTGCTCCAGCGCGAGCGCAAGCGCCGCGCCGAGGCGGCCGACGCTTTCCGGGCAGCCGGGCGGGAGGAGCAGGCCGAGCAGGAGGAGCTGGAGCACTCGATCATCGAGGAGTTCATGCCCGAGCCGATCGAAGAGGAGGAGCTCGAGCAGATCGTCGACAATGCGATCGCCGAGACCGGCGCCACCTCGATTCGGGACCTCGGGCGCGTGATGGCAGACGTGATGCCGCAGGTATCCGGCCGGGCCGACGGCTCGACAGTGAGCCGGCTCGTCCGCGAAAAGCTCGCCTAGCCCGTTTTACTCCGGTTTGCGGACCGGAATTCTGCGTCGGAACGGGCTCTACACTGTGTCCGTTGCAGGAAGTTCTCTCAGTGTCCAACGAGGTTGCCGCCGAGCTTGCAACCGTTGACGACGGCATCCTCGGAGCCTTGCGTGACCGTCTCGGGCTGGCCGTTCTCCTCCGCGGGAACCAGCTGACGCTCGAGGGCGAGAAGGACAAGGTCGGCGAAGCGCGGCTCGTGATCGACGAGCTGGCCGAGCTCGTGACGGGCGGCCATGCGATTGGGGCGGGGACCGTTGACGCGGTCCTGACCGCGCTCGACGAGTCGCGCGACCTCCGCGACGTCTTCGAGGACGTGGTCTGGCGCCACCGGGGCAAGAAGATCACCCCGAAGACGGTCAATCAAAAGCGCTACGTGGAGGCGATCCGCCGCTGCACGGTCACCTTCGGGATCGGCCCGGCGGGGACGGGGAAGACCTACCTGGCGATGGCGCTGGCGGTGAACGCGATGGCCGAGCGCCAGGTCAGCAGGATCATCCTGACCCGACCCGCCGTCGAGGCGGGGGAGAGGCTTGGATTCCTCCCGGGCGACCTGATGGCAAAAGTCGACCCCTACCTACGGCCGCTCTTCGACGCGCTCTACGACATGCTCGACGCCGACCGGGTCAACGCCTACCTGGAGAAGGGGCAGATCGAGGTGGCGCCGCTCGCGTTCATGCGTGGACGAACCCTGAACGACTCGTTCATCATCCTCGACGAAGCCCAGAACACGTCGCCCGAGCAGATGCAGATGTTCCTGACCCGGCTGGGGTTCGGCTCGAAAATGGTCGTCACCGGGGACGTGACCCAAATCGACCTCCCGCGCGACCAGGCTTCCGGGCTCGTTCGCGTGCGCAAGATCCTTGCGTCCGTGGACGGGATCCAGTTCGTGGAGCTCGGGAACGAGGACGTCGTCCGACACGTGCTCGTTCAGCGGATCGTCGAGGCCTACAAGCAGCACGCCGAGGAGACCGGCGGCAACCGCCGCCGGTGATCGAGGTCGAGGTGGTGAACCGGAGCGGCGTCGACGTGGACACCGACGCCGCGGTCGAGCTATGCCTGCTGGTCTTGGCCGCCGAGGGGCTCGATGCAGGCGATCTCGGGCTCGCGTTCGCCGGGCCCGACGAGATGCGGCGCCTAAAGCGGGAGCACCTGGGCCTGGACGAGGCGACTGACGTCCTTTCCTTCCCGATCGATGCCCGCGAGCCGCTGCCCGAGGGGGTGCCGCGCCAGCTCGGCGACGTCGTCCTCTGCCCACAAGCGGCTGGTGAGGAGTGGCGTGCGCCGCTCGTCCACGGCCTGCTCCACATACTCGGGTACGACCACGGGCCGGAGATGGAGCGCCGCGAGCACGAGCTCGCCGGGTAGTCGCTTTGGGCCGCCGGACGCCCTCGATCATCCAGAGCTTCAACTACGCCTTCGAGGGCGTCATCCACGTGCTCCGAAGCGAGCGCAACATGCGGATCCATTTCGCCGTGGCGACCGGCGTCCTGATCCTCGCGTTCCTCTACGGCGTCACGAAGCTCGAGCTGGCTGCGCTCCTCGTGGTGATCGCCTTCGTCCTGATCACGGAGATGATCAACACGGCGATCGAGGCGACGCTCGACATCTCGACACCCGCGTTCGACCCGCTGGCGAAGGCCGCGAAAGACATGGCCGCGGGCGCGGTACTCATCTCATCGGTAACAGCGCTCGTGGTCGGCTACCTGGTCTTCGAGGACAAGCTCGGGGAGCCGAGCTACCGGCTGGTGACCCGGATCCGCGAGGCGCCGCTTCGCCTCACGGTGATCGCCCTCGTGCTGACGATGTTCTTTGTGATCATCACGAAGGCGATCACCGGTCGCGGGACTCCGCTCCGCGGCGGACTCCCGTCCGGCCATGCGGCGCTCGCCTTCGGCACGTGGATGGCGATCACGTTCATCACCCAGTCGTTCGAGTACCGCGTGCTCGTCTCCTCGCTGACCTTCGTGCTGGCGCTCCTCGTGGCACAGACCCGGGTCGAGTCCGGGATCCACTCCTCGCTCGAGGTGCTCTACGGGGCCGTGCTCGGTACGCTCGTGTCGATGATCCTGTTCCAGGTCGTCCAGTGACGGACGCCGCGCTCCTCGTCGAGGCTCGTGCGACCGCGAAGGCGGCCTACGCTCCCTACTCGAAGTTTCACGTCGGCGCGGCGGTGCTCGCGCGCGACGGGCGGGTGATCACAGGCGTGAACGTCGAGAATGCCTCCTATCCACTCGGTGTGTGCGCAGAGCGTGCGGCGCTCTCCCGCGCGGTGGCCGAGGGGATCCGTCCGGGCGACGTGGAAGCTCTGGCCGTCACCGCCTCGCCCTGCGGGGGCTGCCGCCAGTGGATGCACGAGTTCGGCGTCGACCGGGTGGTGTTCGAGCACGAAGGGGAGGTCCTGGTCCGCCGGCCCGACGAGCTCCTCCCCGACACCTTCGTTCTTTGAGGAGCGGGTTCGTCGCGGTCGCCGGCAGGCCGAACGTGGGCAAGTCGACCCTCGTGAACGAGCTCTGCGGGGAGAAGATCGCGATCGCCTCCGACAAGCCCCAGACGACGAGAAGGCGGGTCAGCGGTGTGGCGAACGGGGATGGGTTCCAGCTTGTGCTGGCCGACCTGCCCGGGTTCCAGCGGCCTCGCGACGCGCTGACGGAGCGGATGCAGCAAACCGTCGACTCGTCCTTCCAGGACGTCGACGGTGTCCTGTTCGTGCTCGCAGCCGACGAGGCGATCGGGGCAGGCGACCGCTTCATCGCCGAGCGTGTGTTCGGCGGCGAGGCGCCGGTCGTCGTCGCCTTGAACAAGGTCGACCGCGTTCCGCGCGCCAAGGTACTCGAGCAGATCGCGCGGGCTGCCGAGCTTGGCCCCTTCCAGGAGCTGCATCCCGTGAGCGCGCGGTCCGGAGAGGGCGTCGATGCGCTCCGCGGGTCGCTCGTCTCCCTGCTGCCGGAGGGCCCCGAGTACTTCCCACCGGGCGAGGTGACGGATCTCTCGCTCGCGGAGCGAGTCGGAGAGCTCGTTCGGGAACAGGCCCTCGAGGCGACCCGCGAGGAGGTTCCGCATTCGGTCGGCGTCGAAGTGGAGGAGCTCGACGAAACTCGAGTCCGCGCAGTCGTCTACGTCGAGACCGAGTCCCAGAAAGGCATTCTGGTCGGCAAGGGCGGCTCTATGATCAGAACAATCGGCTCGCGGGCGCGCCCGGAGATCGAGCGTCTCCTGGGTCGGAAGGTGTTCCTCGAGCTCATCGTTAAAGTACGGCCCCGCTGGCGCCGGGACGAGAACCTCCTCGAGCGGCTCGGGATCTAGTCACTTTGAAAGGACACAGCGTTGACGCCTGATCGATTCGAGGAGCGCCTGGCGCAGTTCCTCTTCGAGCGCTCCGAGGAGGCTCGTGCGGTTCGAGTTGGCAAGAAGGAGACGAGCGAGCAGGCAGCGATCGTCGCTCGCTACGAAGATCTGTTCACGCACGAGCAGTATGCGGAGCTCAAGGCGGTCGAGGACGCCGCCGCCGAGGGAGAGGCCCGCGAGCGGCTCTTCCGGCTCAAAGAGACCTGTGGCGGCGGCTTGATCGTCAGTGAGCTGGCGGAGGAGTCGGATCGGCTCGAAAACGACGTCCTCGCGGCGCGCGTTGAGTTCAAGGGCGAGACCGTCCCGCTCCGAACCGCACAGGCAAAGCTCGCGCTCGTCGATGACTACGCGGAACGCGACGAGCTCGGGCGGCTGGCCGCAGACTGCTCCGTCGAGTTCAATGATCGGCGGCTCGAGCTTCTACGAAAAGGGGAAGCGCTCGAGGCGGACATCACCGGGGAGCCCGACCCGGTGCGGCGGAGCGAGGAGGTGAAGGGCATCGACCTCCGCGAGCTCTCGGCGCGGTTGGCCGACGCCGCCCGCCGGCAGGACGCGTCCTTCGCGCCGCTCCGTGCCCGCTGGGTCGACCGCATCCTCGGTGAGGAGCGCGAGGACGAGCCCATGTCCTGGCACGTCTCCTACATCCGGCGCATGTCGCCGCTCGCGGAGCTGTACTCGCGTGAGCGCGCCGTTCCCGTCTGCCTCGAAACGCTGACCCGACTCGGGTTCGACCTCGCCGCCGACTCCCGGATCAAGCTCGACCTGGACGACCGGCCCCAGAAGAACCCCCGTGCCTGTGTTATTGCCTCCGACCCACCCTCGGTCGTACACCTGATCACGCGCGCCCAGGGTGGCCTGCACGACTATCAGGCGCTTCTCCACGAAGCGGGGCACGCCTTGCACTACGCGGGGTGTGACCCGAAGCTCGCTTATACCTTCCGCCGGCTCTCGCGCGACCACGCTCTCACCGAGATCTACTCGTTCCTGGTCGAGTCGATCACGCGGGAGCCCGCCTGGCATGCGGAGCACTTCGACCTGCCGGCCGACGAGGCCGGCGAGCATGCGGAGGGCGCGCGGTTCC
>DATHAG010000087.1:0-7385 GCA_035296825.1 Gaiellaceae bacterium
ACCAGCCGGGTGCGGTCAGAAAGCTCCGCCTCGATCGCGGCAAGCGCCTCCGACGCGGGCCTGTCCTGGAGGCGGGCGACCCGGACCTGCGCGGGTGAGACGCGGAGGGCGCCGAGAAGACCGGGATGCTCGAGGTCGGTCGTGACGACCTCGTCCTCCGGGCCGAGCCGGAGTCCGGAGAGCACGATGTCGCAGCCCTCCGTAGTCGACGTCGTCAGCGCGAGCGAAGCCGAATCGGCTCCGATCGCGTTTGCAAGCGCTTGGCGCAGATCGCTCCTGAGCTCCTTCGACTCCTCCCAGAGCGCGAGGCTCGACCGGCCCTCGACGAGCACGCGCTCCTGCCACCGCACGACGAGGTCCACCGTTCTTTGCGGGAGCGGCCCGAACGTGCCGGTGTTGAGGTACGCGAGCCGCTCGAGCACGGGCAGTTCGGCGCGCACGGCCGCGAGGTCTATGCGACCACCGCCTCGACTGGCGCATGATCGGACAGGAGCGCGCCGTCCTCGGTCCGCCGTCGCTCCACGGGCCATGGGCTCGGCTTGCGCTCGAACTCGAGCCCTCGCACCAGGATCTGGTCGATGCCCTCCAGGGGCTCCGAGAAGCCGGGCAGCACGTGCCCGCGGGTGTTGAAGTCGCCGCACAGGATCGTGGGCCCCTCGGGCGGCCACAAACGCGCAAGCCGGTCGACCTCGGCGGCCGCGAGGGCGTGATCCTTGGTCGCGTGGAGATTCGCGACGACGAGCACACGCTTCCGCTCCCGCACGTCGACAGCCTGGCAGACGCGGCGGTTCCAGGCCCAGTCGAGGCGCTCGCGGAGCGAGAGCCTGCGGGCTCTCGCCTCTGCCGACCTGAATGGGCCCGGATTCAAGCGGATGATTCGCGGCCTGCCGGCGAGCTCGAGCCGGCGGGAGAGGAGGAGGGCATTCGCCTGGCCGGTGAGAAGCGATCGAAGCCGACGAGGGTTCTGCTCCGTGAGCCTCCGTGCGAGCGGGCCCCCGAGCGGCACCATCGCCACGGCGGCGAGGGTCGTCATGCCGCTCCACCCTTCGAGCCGGTCGAGGGCCCAGACCGGAACTTCCTGGAATGCGACCACATCGGGGTCGCCCTCGGCCGCCAGGCGAACCATCTCCTCCAGGTGGAGGCTGCCCGACGGCAGCGAAGTACGACCGTGGAAGAGGTTCCAGGTGCGAACGAGGAGGCTCACGGGCCCGATTACTGTAGGGCGGTGCACGTCACGCTCGTCGACCCTGGAGCGTTCACGATCCCGTACGACCATGCGCTCGCGTCGGCGCTGGCCCGCCGCGGGCTCGACGTCGACCTGGTGACGTCCCCCTTTCGCTTCGGCCGGGCACCCGACCCGCAGGGCTACCGGCGTCGTGAGCTTTTCTACCCCGTCAGCTCGCGTCTCTTCCGCCGGTCGAAGCTGCGCCTCCCCCTTCGCGCCGCAGAACACCTCATGGGCCTGGCGCGGCTCCGGCGCCTTCGCACGGACGTACTGCACGTTCAGTGGGCACCCCTTCCGCCCGCGGATCTGCGCCTGCTTCCGCTCGCCGGGCCCTCGGTGATCACCGCGCACGACGTCCTCCCCAGGCGTTGGGCCTCGAGGCCCGATCACTGGCGCCGCCTCTACGGCCGGTTCGACCGTGTGATCGTCCACAGCGAGCACGGGCGCAACCGCCTCGTCGACGAGGTGGGCGTGGAGCGTGACCTGATCCGCGTCATCCCCCACCCCGTCTTCCCGGGCTCAACCGCGTACGCAGACGACGGGAGGACGATCCTCTTCGTCGGCGTCATCCAGCCGTACAAGCAGCTCGACCACGTTCTCGAGGCGGCGGCGCGTATCGGCGCCCGCACGATCGTGGCCGGGGATCCCGCCATGGACGTTTCGCGCTGGCGCAACCGGCCCGACATCGAATGGCGGCTCGGCTACCTCGAGGACGCGGAGCTCGACGACGCGCTCCACCAGGCTACGGTCGCGGTCTTCGCCTACCGCCAGGAGATCGACCAGAGCGGTGCGCTCCTCCGCGCACTCGGTTCCGGGGTGCCGGCGGTGACCTACGACGTGGGTGGGATGGCCGAGCCCGTCCGACGCTTCGGCGCGGGCGCGGTCGTTCCCGCGGACAACCGCGAAGTGCTTGCGGAGGCGGCGAGGCGCCTGCTCGAGGATGGCGATGCGCTCCTTCGCGCGCGCGAAGGTGCACGCTGCGCCGCCGCCGAGCTCACCTGGGAAGCGGCAGCAGAGGCGCACGAGGCCGTGTACGAGGAGATAGCCCGCTGAGCTCGCCCGGCCGCTTCCAGGAGCTGGTCGAGCGTCAGCTGGCGCTCTTTCGCCAGGATGAGGCCGAGCTCGTCGCCGAGGTCGAGGACGCCCTCGAAGCGTACGACGGCGCAGGTCGGGACGAAGCCGAGGAGCGCTATGGCGAGTTCGTGGACCTCGTGGACACCTGTCGCGAGGCTCTCGTCGACATGCGAGAAGCCTTTGCTGAGTCGCTCGACGAGGAGGCGGCCGACGAATACCGGCTCGTCTTCGACGACCTGGTCCGAAAACGGTTGCCTCGTTTCGGGCTCGAGCTCGACTAGCTTCCGGGACGGCTCGGTACAACCGTCGTATGGGGGAGATCCGCATCGGCTGTTCCGGCTGGAACTACCAGGACTGGCGCGAGCGCGTGTATCCGAAAGGGCTGCCTCCGCGCCGCTGGCTCGAGCACTACGCGAAGCTCTTCGACACGGTCGAGATCAACGCCACCTTCTACCGGCTTCCGAACCGCTCGGCTGTGGCCCGGTGGGTCGAAGAGACCCCGCCGAAATTCCTCTTCTCCGTCAAGGCGAGCCGTTACCTGACCCACGTGAAGCGCCTCACCGACCTCGGGCCCGGTCTTGGCCGCTTCTACGAGCGGATCGAGCCGCTCACAGGATCGCGAAAGATGGGCCCGGTCCTTTGGCAGCTCCCCGGCAACTTTCGACGGGACGACGAGCGGCTCGCCGGCGCGCTCGACCAGCTACCCACCGGCCGGCACTGCTTCGAGTTCAGACACGAGAGCTGGTTCTCCGACGACGTCTACGCCCTCCTCCGCGACCACAAGGTCGCGCTTGTGATCGGCGACCACCCAGCACGCCCCTTCCAGGCTCACGAGCTGACGGCTGACTGGACCTTCGTGCGCTTCCACTACGGCCACCGGGGCCGTGACGGCAACTACTCGGAGCGGGAGCTCGAGGAGTGGGCGCGCCGTATCGAGCACTGGCGTGCCACGGCTGACATTTATGCGTACTTCAACAACGACTGGAAGGGCTACGCGGTGCGGAACGGTCTCTGGCTCAAGAAACATCTCGACACGCGAGCAAAACGACTCCTTCCCCGCGTGTGAACAGTGTGGTTAGCCGTATGACCGACGCGCTCGGCCGCTGTCACACTTCGACACGTGGCCATGAGTCTGCTGATCGTCGACGACCATCCGAGCTTTCGCGCCACCGCGCGCGTCCTCCTCGAGTCCGAGGGGTTCGACGTGGTGGGCGAGGCCGAGGACGGATCGAGCGCGCTCGAGGCCGCCTCGGCCCTCCACCCGCAGATCGTCCTGCTCGACGTCCAGCTTCCCGACCTCGACGGCTTCGAGGTCGCGGCGCGGCTCGCTGAGCTGAACGGAGCCGCGCCGGCGGTCGTTCTCACGTCGAGCCGTGACCGCGCTGATTTCGGCTCGCTGGTGGAGGAAAGCGGTGCGCGGGGGTTCGTGCCGAAGGCGGAGCTGTCGGGCGCAGCGCTGCTCTCCCTGCTTAACTAGGTCGCTATGAGGCTCCTGAGGACCGCCCTCTGGCCGGTCGCGCTGCTCGCGGGTCTCGGCGCCTTCGCGCTCATCCTCACGAGCGAGCACGAAGAAACACCCCTGATGACCGGAGCCCTCACGCTCCTCGTCGGCTGGTCATTCGCGTTCAGCGGCCTGATCGCGTGGAGCCGCAGGCCTTCGAACTTCTTCGGCGCGCTGATGGTGGCGGCCGGGCTCGCGTGGTTCCTCCGCGCCGTGGTTGCCGCCGACGAGGCCTTCGCGTTCACCCTGGGGCAGATTTTCCAGTACCTCGTCTTCGGGATCCTCGTCCACCTCCTGCTGGCCTATCCGCGCGGTGCACTCGAGTCTCGCCTGTCCCGCATTCTCGTGGTTGCCGCCTACCTTCAGGTGACGGTACTTCAGCTCGTGTACCTCCTCTTCGAACGCCCACGAGCGCCGGGCTGTTCGGGCTGCCCTTCGAACGAGATCCTGCTTTGGGAGAACCACGCCGTGGCAGACGGCATCCTCTTCGTGAGCCGGATGAGCGGGCTCGTGATCGCCGCCTTCGTTGCCTGGATCTATGTGCAGCGGTGGCAGGCGGCGACGCCGACGGCGCGACGCGTGCTCGGGCCCGTGCTTGCCACGGGCCTCCTTGCGACGGCGCTGACGACGATCTGGCTCCTAGCGAGCAGCGTGGACGAGGACGCCGGCAGATATGCCTTCTGGGCCACCATGGCCGGCCTGGCGCTCGTGCCGCTCGCGTTCCTCGCCGGGCTCCTGCGGAGCCGGCTCGCCCTGGCGAACGTCGGCCAGCTCGTCGTCTCGCTGGGGCAGACTGCCCGGCCGGGAGAGCTTCGCGACGCGATTGCCCAGGCTCTCGGAGACCCGTCCGTCAAGCTTGCCTACTGGCTGCCGGAATCCGAGAGCTGGGTTCGCATCGATGGTCGGCGCCTCCCTTCACTCGCATCCGGCGATGGGCGTAACGTCGCAACGATCGTCGAGCGAAACGGCGAGCGCGTCGCCGCGATCGTCCACGATGCTTCCCTCCACGAGGACCCCGAGCTACTGGACGCCGTCTTCGCCGCCGCAGGGCTGGCGCTCGAGAACGAGCAACGCCTGGCCGCCCTCACGCAGTCTGAGGCACGCATGCGGGCGATCATCAATGCACTGCCGGATCTCATGTTTCGCGTGTCGCGCGAGGGTGTCTACCTCGCGGTCAAGGCAGAGCGAACGGGCGATCTGGTCGTGCCTCCCGACGAGCTGATCGGCCGGAACGTGAGGGACATCCTGCCCCGTGAGATCGCGGGCCCCCTGCTCAAGTGCATCGAGGAGGCTCTCGAACAGGGCGCCGCGCGCACGGTCGAGTTCGAGTACGAGCTCGAGCTCGAGGGCTTGCCGCGGTTCTTCGAGGCACGCATCGTCCCCGGCGGCGAAGATGAGGTCGTCATGCTCGTCCGCGATTTCACCGAACGCCACAACTCGGAGCGAGAGCGCCAGCAGCTCCAGGCGGAGCTCCGAGAGCGGCTCGAAGAGCTCCAGGCCTCGCGGGCGCGAATGGTGGAGGCAGGCGACAACGAGCGGCGGCGACTGGAGCGGAACCTCCATGACGGGGCGCAGCAGCGACTCGTCTCGCTTTCTCTCAGCTTGCGGCTCGCCCAGGCCAAGCTGGCCGACCCCGAGGCGGCGGGGACGATTCTCGACGGCGCGAGCCAGGAGCTTTCCGCCGCGCTCGAGGAGCTTCGGGAGCTCGCTCGCGGTATCCACCCGGCAGTCCTCACGGATCGCGGGCTCGGCCCGGCGCTCGAGACGCTCGTCGGTCGCACACCGCTTCCGGTCGAGGTCGAGACCAACCTGGAGGAGCGCCTGCCTGAGCAGATCGAAGCAGCCGCGTACTACGTGGTCTCGGAGTCACTGGCGAACGTCGCCAAGTACGCAAACGCCTCGTCGGCGCGCGTCAGCATCAGCCGGCAAAACGGCGCAGCGATCGTCGAGGTTGCCGACGACGGTATCGGCGGGGCCGACCCGACCCGCGGCTCCGGGCTTCGTGGCCTCGTCGACCGCGTGGAGGCGCTCGCGGGCCGGCTCGAGGTCGAGAGCGTTCCCGGGCGCGGCACGCAAATTCGTGCGGAGATCCCTTGCGCGTAGTCCTAGCCGACGATTCCATCCTGCTCCGGGAGGGAATCGCACGCATCCTGGTCGAATCTGGGTTCGAGGTCGTTGGCCAAGCCGGAAATGCCGACGAGCTCCTCCTGAAGGTGCGGAGCTACTCTCCGGACGTCGCCGTCGTCGACATCCGCATGCCGCCGAGCCACACCGACGAGGGACTTCAGGCCGCGCACGAGATCCGCTCGCGTCACCCTGACTGCGGCGTGCTCGTCCTCTCCCAGTACGTCGAGGCGGCATACGCGATGGAGCTCCTCGCCGAGAGCGCGGAGGGTGTCGGCTACCTCCTCAAGGATCGCGTCTCCGACGTGGACGAGTTCGCCGCAGCCGTTCGGCGGGTCGGCGAGGGCGGCTCCGCTCTCGACCCCGCGATCGTCTCGCAGCTTGTCGGGCGACGCCGAAACGACGACCCCGTCCAGACGCTCACGCCCCGCGAGCGCGATGTCATGGAGCTGATGGCGGAGGGCCGCTCCAACCAGGGGATCGCCGAGCGGCTGGTGGTCACCGAGCGCGCGGTCGAGAAGCACGTGACAAGCATCTTCGGGAAGCTGCGACTTCCTCCGGCGGCCGAGGATCACCGGCGCGTCCTCGCGGTCCTCGCCTTCCTGCGCTCCTAGTCTCGTTACTCACCGCCCGCCGAAATGGTGAGCTCCCGGAAGCGCTGAGCCGATCTCCGTATCGTGCGCCACCCTGCGTGCGAGGGGTGCCAGGCTCACCAGTTCGTCGACGACGATGTTCCTATTTCGCTGGTAGTGCTCGTAGCGCCCGCGAGCCAGGAGGAGCGGCTCGCCCCGGACGGTGGCGCGATAGCGCTCATAGACCGGCGGAGGGATGATCAGATTCACCTGCTCATGCTCATCCTCAATCAGCATGAAGACGACGCCGTTGGCGGTCGCAGGCCGCTGGCGCGCGACGGCCAGTCCGGCTACGGCGATCCGGCTTCCGTGCGCCAGGCCCGCGAGATCGAGGCTCGAGGCGACCTCGGCCGGCAGGTGGGGGCGCAAGAGCTCGAGTGGGTGGACGCCGACCGAGAGCCCGGTCGTCCTGTAGTCGGCGAGCATCTGCTCCCAGGGCGTCTGTTCGGCGAGGTCGGGGATCTCGCTTGCGGGCTCGAGCGGGAGTGCGAGCTGGCGGGCGGCGCCTCCATCCCCGGCCGAGACCGAGCGCGGCGCGAGGCCGAGGCGCCAGAGGAGCTGCCGGCGCGGCCAGCCGAAGACATCGCAGGCCCCCGAAGCGACGAGCGCTTCGAGCCCGGGGCGGTCGAGCGGAGCGCGTTGGGCCAGGTCGCCGACACCTCGGAACGGCCCCCGCTCCTCGCGCTCGCCGACCAAAGCCGTGGCGGGCTCCTCGCCCAGGCCCTTGATGTATCCGAGCCCGACGCGAACGCCTTCCCCCTCGATCAGGCACCTGGCATCGCTCAGATTGACATCCGGAGGCAGCACCTCGATCCCGTGTCGCTGCGCG
>DATHAG010000088.1:0-2395 GCA_035296825.1 Gaiellaceae bacterium
GGAATCGGCGCGCTCACTTGCAACACGCTCGGCCACCTCGGCCGGCGCCGCGGCGGCCCCTCGCTCGAGCACGTCCGCCAAGGATCTCAACGCGGCTGGCGTCGAGGCCCCGTGCTCGTCAATGGCGGCTTGGGCGAGGACAGCAAGGTAGGCGCGGGCCTTCTCGCGGACGGAGTGCTGGTGGTTCGTCTCCTCCCCCTCCCCGACCCCTGTCTCCAGACAGAGCTCGGTGACCCGTCGCCGCTCCTCCTCATCGACGCGGTAGAGCCAGTCGAGCATGAGCGTCGGAGGTACGCCGTCGGGGTCCTCGGGGGTGCTAAGAAGCGGCTCGCGGCCGTGGGGTGGCAGGAGGAACCAGGTGATCGGCAGCTCGAACGTCCGCGCGAAGGCCAGCAGGTCGTCGGCATCGAAGGTCCGCGGGCGTCGACCCGTCACCGCGCGCTCGGCGGCCGAGTAGTTGGCCTTCGACCAACGCGAGCCGAGGTAGCGCTCGAGCCGCTCGGCGGCCTGCTCCTGGGTCCATCCCCGCAGCTCTCGGGCGCGCTTGAGATTGGAAGCCACGACCTGGTTCGGGGTGAGCGGAAGGTCCTCGCTCATGCCGGCGCTGAGACTACCGAAGTCAAGCAGGTAGCAGATAGGTAGCTGCTGATCGGCTTTCCGCCTGACCGCCGCGCTAATCTGCTTCCTATGAGATCTACGGCCGCAAGTCAAACGCTTTACATACCACGTCACGGAGGGGAGGCGGCCGAGCTTCAGGTCGCGACCGTCCGCCTCTCCGAGCTCAGCACCCACCCCGAAAACCCGCGCAGAGGTGACCTCGACGCGATCAAGGAGAGCTTCGAGCGCCACGGGCAGTATCAGCCGCTCGTCGTCAACGGTCGCACGATGGAGGTGCTGGCCGGCAACCACAGGCTGATGGCCGCGCGGGAGCTCGGCTGGGATTACGTCGCCGTCGTCTTCGTCGATGTCGACGAGGAGACGGCGCGACAGATCGTCCTCGTCGACAACCGGACGTCCGACCTCGCCGACTATGACCTCGAGGCACTGCTCGAGCTACTCGGCTCGGTCGAGGAGCTCGATGGCACAGGCTACGACGAGCGGCGCTCGACGACCTTCTCGACGAGCTCGTGCCGCCGCCGCTCGCCGAAGAGGAGGTCCCGCACACGCCCGCCGAGGCTCGCACGAAGCCCGGCGAGGTCCTCGCGCTCGGCGACCACCGGCTTGTGTGCGGCGATGCCCGTGATCTCGGCAGCTACCGCGCCCTTCTCGGCGACGAGGCCGCAGACGTCCTCGTCACTGATCCCCCGTACGGCGTCGACTACGAGGGACGAACATCGGCCCGCCTGCGAATCGAGAACGACGCACCGGACGATCTCGAGAGGCTCCTCGAGCAGTCATTGGCCTGCATCGACTCGGTGCTTCGCCCCGGGGCCCCGCTCTATCTCTTCCACCCCTCGGGCGCTCAGAGCGCGGCGTTCATTAACGCCTTCCGCGCTCAGGGCTGGTCGCTCCGCCAGACGCTGATCTGGCTCAAGCTCGCGCTCGTCATGGGGCGCTCTGACTACCACTACCGGCACGAACCGATCCTGTACGGCTTCAAGCCGGGCGAGGGCCGTCTCGGGCGCGGCGGTGCTGGCTGGTACGGCGGGAATCGCCAGTCCTCCGTACTCGAGGTCGACCGCCCGGTGGCCTCGCGCGAGCACCCGACGATGAAGCCGCCCGAGCTCGTTGAGATCGCGCTGCGCAACTCGAGCCGCCGCGGGGAGATCGTGCTGGACCCTTCGCGGGTTCGGGCTCGACGCTCGTCGCCTGCCACCGCCTCGGGCGCCGGGCGCGCCTCATCGAGCTTGACCCGGGCTACTGCGACGTGATCGTCGAGCGCTACGAACGGCTCACCGGGCTCGAGGCTGAGGTGCTCTAGCGATGGCCCGGCCGACGAAGCTCACGCCCCAGCGAAGCGAGCGGATCCTCAGGGCCATGCGCGCCGGGAACTACCTCGAGGCCGCGGCCCGCTCCGCCGGCGTGCATCCGAGCACCGTCTATCGCTGGCTCGAGCGCGGAGAGCGCGACCCCGAGGGGCCCCTACCGCGAGTTCTCCGAGGAGCTCCGCAGCGCCGAGGCGGAGGCGAGGTGCACGCCGTGGCCGTCCTCCGCCGAGCGGTGGCCGACGGCGACTGGAAGGCGGCGGCGCCATCCGCACCGAGCACTCGCTCGATATGTCCAAGTTGAGCGACGAGGAGCTCGACCTCCTCGAGGAGCTACGCGAGCGTGCTTCCGTCGAGAACTGAGAGCGAGGCGGAGAAGACCGGGCGGGGGCCTTCGGGGCTGACGAGGGGTGGGCATCGGCGCCTGCTGCACCTCGCGCACGCGGAGCGAGCCCGGCGGTCGTTCCGGC
>DATHAG010000089.1:0-9950 GCA_035296825.1 Gaiellaceae bacterium
ACGCAGCAGGTCGTGTGGGGCGAATAGACGCACGCAATACCGTTCTCGACACCGCTTTCCTCGACGGCATGGCGCACCTCGTCGGTGATGTCCGTGATCTCGAGGCCGCCCTTCGTCCTCAAGCTCCGCTCAAGCTGGAACACCTTCACGTCGAGCTTTACCTCCCGTGGATTGTCGAGTCCAGAAAAGCGGTCTCGTATTCTGTCGTACCCGCGCCTCAGAAATCTACCGTCAGGGCGAGCAACCCGGTCGAGAGGCTACGCTCGCGGTCGAGGGCCCGTAGCTCAGCGGTCAGAGCAGCGGACTCATAATCCGTCGGTCCCAGGTTCGAATCCTGGCGGGCCCACCCTGAAAGCCCCCGCGTACGGGGGCTTTCAATCGTCAGGTGTCCGCAGGCTCGTGCGAGAGTGTGAACTCGAGGGTGAACTCAGCGCGACTGGTGGGGAGACACCGCGAGCGCAGTTAGAGCCTCTGGGTCTCGATACCCCTCGATGGGGGGAGCGACAAACCCGGACCGATGACTAATAGTCAGGACAGAGCGACGGGCGTGGGGGCCGCAGCCACCGTCCGTCGGCTGAATCAAGCGCTCGAGGGCGGTCTCTAGAGGCCGCTCTTAGCCTTTAATCGGCCCGCACCGGCGGGTTCCTCGGTCATTAGCTAGACGGCAGGGTCGTCGCCGCCGACGCCGTCGCGGCTCGTCTGTAGCCGCTTCGCTCGGGGCCATGTGGTCAAGGGTGGGGGCACTCGCGCCGATACTGGGATCGTGGCCCCCGCTAATCGGCTCCAAGCCCTGCTCGATCTCTCCCACAGGCTCTCATCCAGCCTGGATTTGAACGACGTCTTGCGGGACTTCTCCGAGCGGGCGGCAGAGCTCACAGGCGCCACAGCGGCCGAGATCTCGCGCTGGAAGCGAGACGAAAACAACTTGGTCATGCTCGTTGAATACCTGCAGGGAAAGGACGAGATCACTGTAGGGGGCGGCCAGGTCTATCCACTTGACGATTACCCGGCTACCAAGCTCGTGCTCGAGACGCAGGAGCCCAAGCAGATTCGCTTCTCAGACGAAACCGCGGATCCTTCCGAGCGCGGATTCCTCGCGCGTCGCGGCTTGAACGCGCTCCTCATGCTGCCGCTTGTCGCGCGCGGCGAGACCATCGGGCTGATGGAGGTCATCGACACCGAAGACCGTGACTTCGATGACGCAGATGTGGATTTCTGCCGTGCGCTCTGCGACGTCGTCGCCACGGCGGTCCGAAACGCCATGCTCTACTCGGAGGTGGAGGAGCTGGCTGCCCGCGACCGGCTCACCGGTCTCTACAACCGGCGGCTCTTCGAGGAGCAGCTCGAGGTGGCCGTGGCTCGCAGCGTCCGAACCGGCGAAGAGCTCAGCCTGCTCGTCGTGGATTTGGACGGGCTCAAGCGCATCAACGACCTTGGTGGGCATCCGGCAGGCGACGAAGCCCTTTGCGCTCTCGCCGAAGCTCTTCGGACGAGCACCCGTACGACCGACGTTTGCTGCCGGCTGGGCGGTGACGAGTTCGCCGTCATCCTGTCGGCGTCGCTTTCCGACGCTGCGCTTGGCGTGGCCGAGCGAGCCCAGGACCGGCTCGCAGAGCTCGGCCGCGGGCAATACAGCTTCTCCGGCGGAGTCGCCCGGCTCGTGGAAGCTCATGCAGGCGCGTACGACCTCTACCGTGCCGCTGACATTGCCGCGTACCGTGCCAAGGCCGCGGGTGGCGCTCAAACACTGATGGGGATCGAGACGCACTTCCAGGCCGAAGCCACGACCTAGAGCCGGGCCTAGAGAACCTCCGAGAGCGGTCGAGTATTGACCGCGTCTGCCACAGTCGCGCCGCCGCGACGCGCCGTGGCGACTGCGAGCTGCATGTTGGAGAGCCCCTGGACCGAGTGCGCGTCGGTCGAAATCACGATCCGGACTCCGGCGCCGACCGCACGCCGCACGTTTTCCCCGTTCAGGTCGAGCCGATCCGGGAGGCCGTTGACTTCGAGTGCGGTTCCCGTCTCCAGCGCGGCCGCAAAAACCTCGTCGAGGTCGAGCGCGTTCGGAGGTCGATGGTTGATGAGACGGCCAGTCGGGTGGCTGAGCGCCGACGTAAAGGGGTTTCGCACCGCCTCGACAACCTGCTGGGTCAGCTCGCTCCGCGGCCGCCGCTGACCTGCGTGCAGACTCGCCATCACCCACTCGAGCTCAGAGAGAACGTCGTCAGGGAGGTCGAGCGATCCGTCGGGGAGGATGTCGCACTCAGCTCCCCGGAGAACGCGGAAGGGGGCAAGTAACTCGTTCGCGGCCGCGATTTCCTCGCCCTGCCGGCGGATCGCATCCGCGTCCAGGCCAGGGACGACTCGGACGGCCAGCGTATGGTCGCAGATGGCGAGGTACTCGTAGCCCCGATCGCGTGCGGCCGCGCCCATCTCGACCACGCTGGCGCGGCCGTCGGACCAGGTCGTGTGGCAGTGCAGGTCTCCGCGGATGTCCGAAAGCTCCAGCAGCTCGGGCGGCTGGCCCGAAAAAGCCGCTTCCCGAAGCTCCGGCGGGCAGAAGGGAACCCCGAGAGCGCGGTAGACGCCGGCTTCGTCTGGTGCAGCGGGGAGAGGCTCGAGCGCGTCGACGTAGGTCCTCGAGCCGGTGGCGCGGAGGAGCTCCGTCCCGAAGCGCTCCGGGGGAGCGACCACGAGCTCGATCGGGATCCCGTCGACGGTGACCCCGAGTGCACCCTGATCGGTCCGTTCGACGATCGCCACGATGGAGGGGTGCTCCTCGAAATTTGCCGTGACGGCATCCGCGTCGTTACCCGGGCACACAACGGCGAGCCGCTCGGAGGCGTCGCGCCAGCGCCGGGGGTCGCCGGCCGCCGTGCCGCCGAGCGCTTCGGCAACCGCTTCCACGAGCGGACGGCTGCGATTCAGAAGCAGGCTCCTAGGCGGGCTTACGCCAGGGGCACGCTCGAGTGCGGCTCTGATCCGCTCAGCCGTCTTCGGTCCGATCCCGGGGACCTCGGTGAGCCGGCCGTCTCGCGCCGCCTGGCGAAGCTCGTCGGCAGTGCGGATCCCTAGCACCCGGCCGATCTCTGCCGCTCGCTTGGCGCTGAGGCCCAACAGCCGCCCGAGGCCGACGAGTTGCGGGGAGACAGTGCGCTCGAGCTCTACAAGCTCCGCTATCTCGCCCGTCAGGACGAGCTCACGGAGCTTCCCTTCGATGCCGCGCCCTATACCCCGGAGCTCGCGGGCCCGGCCTGAGCGGACGAGCGCAGCTACCGGCGCCGGGGTCGCTCTGACGAGAGCGGCCGCGCGGCGGTATGCACGCACGCCATATGGGTTCGCCCCGGCCAGGTCGAGAAGGGCTGCGAACGCCTCGAGCCGATCGGCGAGCTCCGGGTTTTCAAGGTCTCGCGGAGGGCTCACTTGGCCCGTACCAGCTGGTCCGAGTCACCCATCCGAGTGATACGAGGGACCGGTTCCGTTGACATGCTGCAATCGGACGCCTTCCATGGAGGAACCTGCTGCCGTGACACTCAATGGCGACCCTGCCCGGCCGCTTCGTTTTCCCCCTGGGGGCGATCAGCCTGCGAGCGAGCAACCACCTTCGTTGACTCTCGCCGTGCCCCCGGACGAGCACGAGGACGCGCTTGTCACATCCTATCGTCGACTTTCCGACGTCTTTCACCATCTCCTGTCGGAGCAGAGCCTCGACACTCTGCTCGACCGTATCTTCGACGCGGTCAGCGACCTCGTTCCGTGCGACACGCTCACGATCTACCAAGCCGACGAGGCACGGCGCCTGCTCGTGCCCCTGACCGCCCGGGACCGCTGGGCGGCGGAGATCATGGACTCCAACCTCCCGTACGGCCAGGGCATCACCGGCTGGGCGGTCGAGAACGGTGAGCCGGCTCTGGTCAACCACGCTCATCTCGATCCGAGGCTCGATGTGGTGCCCGGTACGCCTGCGGACGAGAAGGAGTCCCTGATCGTCGTCCCGCTCGTCAGCCGCGGAGTGATCATGGGTGCCCTGAACGTCTACCGTCTTGGCGAGCATGCGTCGTTCAGCGAGCGTGAGTTCGAGCTCGTGCAGCGCTGCGGCGATGCTGCCGCCCTAGCGCTCGACAATGCCCAGATCCGCGAGAAGCTCGAGCGGCAGGCCCAGACAGACTCTCTGACCCGGCTCTACAACCACAGATTTTTTCACGAGCGCCTGCGCGCTGAGCTGAACCGCTCGGGCCGCGCGCACGAGTCCCTGGCAGTGGTCATGCTCGACATCGACGACTTCAAGAAGGTCAACGACGTCTTCGGCCACGGCACGGGCGACCAGATTCTGGTCGGCCTCGCGGACGTGCTCCGCTCGAGCATCCGGGCCTCGGACATCGTCTGCAGGATCGGAGGCGAGGAGTTTGCTGTGATCATGCCGGTCTGCACGGCAGCCGACGCTCGGGGCTTCGCGGAGCGGGTGACCGAGCGCCTCGCTACGACGGAGTTCGAGGGAGCGGGCACGATCACCGTCTCGGTCGGCGTTTCGCAGGGACCCGAAGACGCCATGAATCCCCGGGAGCTCGTCGCCTATGCGGAGACAGCAATGATGACCGCGAAGACGCGGGGAAAGAACGCGGTGGTCCTCTTCGACGAGCTGACCGACGGGCGGCCCGTGACACACGAGCCGGGCCGGCAGGATGTTCGCTCGATCGCGCACCTCAAGATGCTGCAGAGCCTCGCCGGAAAGCTCAACCGCCTGAACGACGTGACCCGCATCGGCGAGGTGATCGTCAGCGAGCTTCGAGGGCTAATCGACTATCACAACTGCCGCGTCTACGTCCACGAGGGCGAAGACCTGATCCCGATCGCCTTTCGCGGCGATCTCGGTGAGTACAGCGACGAGAACGTCGAAGAGTTGAAGTGCAGGGTGGGTGAAGGAATCACCGGCTGGGTCGCCGAGACGGGGGAGTCGCTGCTGCTCGCGAATGCGATGCAGTGCGAGTTCGCGGTCACGATCGAGGGGACGGACGACATCGACGAGTCGATGGTTGCGGTCCCGTTGCGCTACGGCTCGCGGATCAACGGGGTCATCGTTCTCTCGAAGCTCGGCGTCGGGCAATTCGACCAGGACGACGTCCGGCTCCTCGAGGTGCTGGGCGGCCACGCGTCGGTCGCGATCGAGAACGCACGCCTGTACGAAGCGCAGCGGCGTGAAGCTGACAGCGCCAAGCAGAGCGCAGAGATCGCAAATGCACTGCTGGACCTGGGCCGCGAGCTCGCGGCTGCGGAGGATCTCGATGCCGTGCTCGACCGTCTCGTCGGCCTCTCGACGAAGATTCTTGGCTCCTCCCTCACGTCCGTCTGGCTCCAGGAGCCGGCGACAGGGGACTTGGTCGTCCGAGCTATGTGGGGATACGGCGACACCGACCGCGAGCGCCTGACTGCCCTCAAATTCGCGCCGGAGGTCGCGCAGCGCTTCCTCGAGCTGGACGAGCCATTCGTCCTGACGGCCGACCAGCTGAGCCACCTTCCCGGGGTCGGAGAGACGAGTGCAGGCTCGGACGAGAATCGCATGTTCGCGGTTGCCCCCATTCAGGTCGATGTGATGCGCAAGGGCTTCCTCGTGTCGGTCCTGACGGGGGCGGCCAAGCCGCGGTTCGCGGAGCGAAAGATGAAGCTTCTCGCGGGCGTTGCCCACCAGGCCAAGCTCGCAATCACGAATGCAATGAGCTTCGAGAGTCTGGAGCAGACGTTTCTCTCCACCGTCGAGGCGCTCGCGAATGCGCTCGAGGCCAACGACGAGTACACGTCCTCACACGCCCGCGCGATCACGGACATGGCGCTCGAGGTCGGAACCCAGCTCGGCCTCGACCCGAAGTCGCTGAAGCGCCTCGAGCTCGGAGCGCTCTTCCACGACATCGGGAAGATCGGCATCCCGTCCGAGGTGCTCCTGAAACCCGGGTCGCTCACGCCCGACGAGCGGAACGTGATCGAGCAGCACCCCGAGCTCGGCGAGCGTATTCTCGCTCCGATCGTGCGGCTTTCCGACGTACGCCCGATCGTGCGCCATTGTCACGAGCGGTTCGACGGAGCCGGCTATCCCGACCGGCTCGCGGCGGAGGACATTCCGCTCGAGTCGCGCATCATTCTCGTCTGCGATGCGTTCCATGCGATGACGACGGACCGGCCCTACCGCGGTCGCCTACCCCTGGAAGAGGCCTGCAAGCGACTTCGTGACGGGGCTGGAACACAGTTCGATCCGGACGTGGTCGGTGTCTTCCTCGACGTGTTGGGCGGCCGGCCCGGACCGGCCTCGCTGCCGCAATAACCCACAGGTAGCCCGGGCCTCAGGCCTGGGCCGACCGCTGCCCTCATTAGTCTGAACGCATGGATACCGCCTTTCGCTTGGCGGTCGCCGCCGTGCTCCTGGGCGCCGCCCTCGCGAAGATTCGCGCCCGCCGCGAATTCATTCGCGGCCTCGAGGCCTATGGCGTTCCCGGGCGCGCCCGCCCGGCTGTTTGGGCGCTCGTCGTCACCGTTGAAGGAACACTCGGGGCGCTCCTTGCCATCGGCGTCTTCACGCGGCCCGCCGCCTACGGGGCGATCGCGCTCGGCCTGGTCTTCGTCGCGGCGCTCGCGCGGGCTCGTCTCTCGGGAGCGCGGCGGCTTCCATGCGGATGCTTCGGCGGGCGCCGCGAGCGCTCGACGTGGTTCCTGCTAACCCGCGCAGGGCTCTTCACTGTGCTCGCCGTGGTCGCCGCTGCGGTCCAGGAGGGAAAAATTGCCAGGCCATCCGCTGAAGCCACAATGCTCGCTTCTCTGGCTCTCGTGGCGCTCGCGGTCGTCGGGCTCGGCCTCCTTGTACTGGCTCTCTACCGCCAGGTCGGCGTCCTGAGTGCCCGACTGGCCCCGCGAGGTGCGCTCGAGCTCGCGGCAGAAGGCCCGGAGATCGGCCGTCCGGCGCCCGAGCTCGAGGATCTGGCCCGAACAGGATCGGCGCTCGTCGCGTTCTTCTCACCAACCTGTCCGCTCTGCCGTGACCTGGCGCCTGGCGTCGGCGCGCTTCGGAGAGATGGCATTCAGGTCCGGGTCGTCGACGAGGCGGCCGACCAGAAGGCGTTCGAGCGGTGGAACGTTCCGGGTAGCCCGTTCGCCGTCCACATCCTCGACGGCGCGGTGATGGCGAAGGGCCTTGTGAACACGCTCGAGCAGCTCGACGGGCTCGTCTCGCTCGGATACGCCAGGAGCCGCGCTGCGGCCTGACACCGCTCTCGACCGCGCGGCCGAGGCCCTGGCAAACGGGCTCGCAGCGGGCATGACGCGCCGGTCGTTTCTCGGCCGGCTCGGGGCCACCGTGCTCGGAGCGGTGGGAGGAGGCGCCGTTGCCGCCGCTGTTGCTCCGGAGGAGGCGGAGGCTTTCCATTTCTGCGGTCACATCTTCACGACCGATTCCTGTCCGTCGCCGTATCGCCTGCCGCGCATCAACCGCGCGGGCTATCCGCTTCGCCCGCGCGACGGGAGGCCGATCGACAATCTGGGGCGGCTGGTGAACGGCAGCGGCTACCCGATCAACGAAGCAGGAGCCCGGCTGATTGGACCGGACGGGAGGCCGCTTCCGAAGGGGCCGCGGACCCGGATCTGCCAGGACTGGGTTGCGGAGCGCTTCCACATCGATGCCCGCATCCAGGGCTCCTGGTACCGGTGCTGCAACAACCAGATCCGAAAGCTCGTCGACTGCTGCTCGCGGTCGAGACGGAGGATCAACGGGGACGCTGCGCTTCGCGGGTACTGCTACGCGCCCCGGAACGTGTTCTGCGTCATGTACTACGACACAGGGATCCCGTGCTGATCGAGGCCGCGGTCGTGACGGCGGCCCTCGTCGCCGGGATGTCGGGCGCCTGGTCGCCCTGAGGATTGTCCATGATCGAGACGATCACTCCCGACGTGTGCGGGAGCAGGAAACGGCAAGCCTGGGCACTTCTCTTCTTCGCCCTGGGAGCGCTTGTCGCGTCTGCGTGCGTGGGTGCCCTCCTCGGTCTGGCTGGATCGCGAGTCGCCGCCTGGGCCCTTCCCGTCGCGGCGCTTCTCGCTCTCGTCGGCGCGGCACGGGAGGGAGGGCTCGCGCGCGTACCGCTCCCGCAGTCCCGGCGCCAGGTTCCTGAGCCCTGGCGATTCAAGTTGCCGCTTCCGGCCTGGGCGGCGGGCTACGGCGCGGGGCTCGGGCTCGGCTTCCTGACCTACCAGCCAGTGGCGACGTTCTGGGTCGCCTGCGCGGCAGCCGTCGCGCTCGGCCGGCCGCTGGCAGGCGCCGTTTGCTTCGCGGCCTACGGGGCCGGTCGATCGCTGCTGCTCCTCCTGCCGCTCCGGCGGGGCTCAGAGGCGACCGCGATCGTCGAGGCGCTCTCCGGCCGCAGGGGCGGCGTCCTCCGCGTGAACGCCGTCGCTCTGCTCGCCTGTGCAGCGCTACTGGCCGCACCCTCAGCCGCCGCGGAGCCCATCCCGCTTGGGCCCGGGAGCCACTTCGATCCGTCCACGATCGGGCCCGCCTTCGCGTACACGCAACGAAACCTCGGAGTCTCGAGCGTGATCGTTCTCCCGTCCGCCGGGGGCGCCCTACAGTATCCGGACGCCGAGTCTCCGAGTCTGGACGGCGAACTGCTCGCGTACCAGTACGCGGCCGGCATCCGCATCGTGCGCTGGGCGACGGGCGAAGAGGTCGGGCGCGTCGACGGCGTCACCTCGAAGCCCGCCCTGGACTGGCCGTGGCTTGCGTATCGCCGGGCGCTTCCCGACCGGACCCTACTCGAGCTCAGAGACCTCACGACCGGCGAGGTTCGGCGGCTCGGAAGCGTCCCAGTTGGAGCCGATCTCGGGCGCCCCTCAATCGCCGCCGGGCGCGTCGCCTGGCACGCCGCGGGCTCGCGCGGCTCTCGCATCCTGCTCTATCAGATCGGCAGTGGGAACAAACAGGTGGTGATGGCAACGACCATCGCTCTCCTCTCGAATCCGTCGCTCAGCTCGACCCGGATCCTCTGGATCAAGCAGCGGCAGGGGATCTCTACCGCTTTCGTCCGCAAGCTTCGGAGGACGCGGGCCCGCGTGCTCGCGCGAGTCAGTAGCCAGCGCACGTTCTACTGGACGACGGATCTGTACGGGCTGACTGCGTATGTGACGCGCTGGACCGTGGTCGGTGGCGCAGCGCGGATCCTGCGCATCGAGCTCTAGCTTCTCCCAAGAGCGCTGAATTGCGGGATCTCGGCTGATCGAGTAGGTTCCAGAGCCTGCGGCGCACCCTGGGGAAAAGGCAATGGACATAGAGGCAGGCGACACCGCGCAAGAGCAGCAGGACGAGCGACTTCGGCCGGCCGACGTCGGAAGCCGGGTTTCTGCGATTCTTGCGGCAGCCGAGCGCGCCGCCGAGGAGCTGAGAGCGGAGGCGAAGCGGGAGGTCAGTGTGCTCCTCGGACGTGTGGAGTCCGACGCGGCGGCTCGGATCAGCAAGCTCACTACCGAGGCGGAGCGCACCCGCGGCGACGCGGATGAATATGCCTCCGACGTCAGGCTCGCCGTTGACTCCTATGCGTCTCAGCATCGTCGCGAGGCGGAGGAGGAGGGACGTCGCGCGGTCGCGGAGGCCGAGGAGCAGGCACGTGCGATGCGCGAAACGGCCGAAGACATGGCCCGTCAGATCGACGGCGACTCACGCCGCCGGGTCGATGAGCTCCGGCAGGAGATCAAGCTACTCGAGGACCGCCGCGAGCGGGCATTCCAGAGCCTTCGCGACGTCGCTGCCCAGCTCGAGGACATCTTGCTTCACCCGCGGGGCGGGGAGCGGGCGGAGCAAGACGACTCGCTCCCGCTTCGCTCGGCGCTCGACGACCGCGCCTAACACCTCCGATAGCCTCAGGCTCATACAGGTGAGCCAATCTTGAACCGTGCGCTCGAGCGGATTTCGACCGGACCCG